>CAYTVK010000139.1:0-6002 GCA_964441725.1 uncultured Candidatus Bathyarchaeia archaeon
TGGCCCATTCCTCCCTCTACTAGTGGCTCCTTATAGGGCACCGGCTTGTTGCTGAGGTTTGGCAGTGCATCATATTCCCCCATAGTGGCTATGATGGGTTTGCCCTCTCCCTTTTCGGCAAGTATGGCTGTCGGCATCTTAGCGACACCCATCTTGACTTTGAAACCGTATTTTTTTAGGGTGTCTGCAAGTAGTTTACTGGATTTATCCTCGCAGAGTCCGTATTCTGCGTAACCCCATATCTCGTCGCTTATGGCGGTAAGCAGGTCACTATGGTCGTCTATCCATTTCCAAGCTGTTTCTTTACTCAATGTCTTTCAAATAGAAGTGAATTCTACTGGTATAAGATTTCAGATGCATCTCTAGATTATTTTTCGCTCTGACTGGAACTCACCGTAGACTATTCCTAGATATTTTTTGATTGTAGTTAGGTGTTTTTCCACTGTTTCCGGTGTGATACCCATAGGGCACCAGGCGAAGTAGAGAGGATTTGCAGTATCATTTTTAATAGCGGTTCTGGCAGCTGGCCCAAATAAGATACTTGCAAGAACACCATCAGTGTCTCTGAGCACAATATCGTTTTTTACTAGCACCTGTTTTTCTCCATTAAGCTTGATGTATTCCTCGCCTTCGTCAGCAAGGTCATAGACAAGTTCTCCTTGAATAGTATCTCGGTCATGTCCAGAGGTGAGTATCCTGTCTTCTAGTTCAGCCAAGAACATGCTGTCAACATAGGTGGATACCTGGGGGAATGTTCTGCCCTTCTTGATGCTGTTTATCTGGAACACGATTGGGTAGGTTTTCTCCCATTTCTTATAGTAGTCTGCGTAGCACTGGACCACAGGGTCTTCTTTAGGGTCTGGGTAGTTTTCCCTTATGTTTTTCTCCAGTAGGCGCTTTGCTTGCTCCAAGTCTGTGTGTTTTTTCTGGTTCTGCTGGTCTTGTATCGTTATTCCCCCGAAGTGGGCTGCTGGATAGAGTATCTTGACTTCAGGCTTGACTTTGAACTCCATGGGATTATGTTCCAGATTTATCTAAAATAATATTTCGATCCATGTCGGTTGAAAACAATTTGTTATAGTCAAGCACCCCTAGGTTTAGGTTTTAAGCGTTAATCAACGTTAAAATATGTGGCGTGGGTGAAATTAAGCGCTCATCTAACAATAGGGAACATGAGTTTGTGAAGGAAATGTTGCAAGCCATCAACTTTGATTGGGGAGGAACATAGGAAGAGCTGAAGAAATTCATTGAATCCTTCAAAAAGGGATGTAAGGACTGTGGAGAACTCGAGTTCAAGGGTTTATACACGCCGAATAACCAGAAGTGGCATTACTCGATGTTCATCGAAACGGATGATTATAACAACTGGGCTGAGGTCTTTCAGATAGTGCGGGAAAAATACGGTATAGAGATGAGAGACTATAAGAAGATGCCTCACGCTGTGATTGAGGTCTATAACGAGTACCCTCTGTGATCCCTTTTTTCTGACCAAATACGAAGAAACCGGGTCAGAGGCAGCTGTCAACTACTTCCACTAGGTCCATCACTTTCAACTTGGGGTTTGTTTCTCTTAGCGTGTTTCTCAGGCTAAGGATACAGGTCGGGCACCCTGTGATGATGCCATCCAAGTTCTCTGGAATAGCCTCTGTTATTTTCTGATGTGATACATGGTTGGTTAGCTCCTCCTTATACATCCAGAGCCCACCACCCGCCCCACAGCATACAGTATGCTCTCGATTAAGCGAAGCCTCAACAAGGTTTAGGCTCGGTATCTGATGTAGCACATATCTTGGGGGTTCATACACGTTACAGTGCCTCCCCAAGTCGCATGGATCATGCCACATATAGTTGCCTTTAAACTCGTTTAATTCGAGTTTTTTCTCCTTTAATGCTTCCCCAATTATTTGTGATGTGTGTAAGACCTCGAACGGAACCATTACGCCGAGTCTAGAATAGAGCCTTGAAAACGCGTAGTAACATCCCGCGCAGTTCGTGATGAGCCGCTTAACATGACTTAATGACTCTATGACTTTTTTACTATTATTCACTGCTTCATCCCAGTGACCCGATAGGTAGAGTAACAGTCCACAACATCCCTCATTTTCACCGAGGAGACCGAAATCGTACCCAACTTTTTCAAGGATATGGCTAGTAGATTTTACTAGTTCGGGCAATCTATAGGAGGTTACGCATCCTGGCCAGTAGAGCACCGGGTTATCCTTGTATGGGTGTTTCTCCACTTCTTCCTCTATCCAGAGCGCCCTGTCCTCGGATGGTAACCCTGCAGGGTTACCATATTCACGAATATTATCTCGGGCCATATCAAACTTCTTAGGCTCATTACCGTGCTGGACGATTTGATGCCTTGCCTTGATGATGGCGTTGTTTATCTCAAGTGTATTTAGCGATATCTGGTCGTAGCATTGGCCGCACGCTGTGCAGCTGTAAAGTGAGTCAATGAGAAGGGGACTCTGTTCTAGTTCTTCTTTCAGTAATCCTTTGGCTAGCAGTAGTCGTCCTTTTGAGGAATAGGTCTGCGAATTGAAGTAGGATTGGACGACGCAGAATCCATCATCGCCATTTTCTTTGCTAACCTTGAATCTGTCTTGTGCCTGCATCGAGGATGTTATCCAGTGCTGGAACGAGCGCGCGTTCTTCAGCTCACTTTTATCTTTGCTTCTTTTTTCCTCCAATTCAGATAGGTTCTTCTCTAACCTTTTGATTGTTACCTGTTTCTTGACATCCAGAAGCAGATAGGGCTTCTCCAGTTCTGCACTATCAAGTTCGTCCCATTCATCGTTAAGCACTATCTTAAGTTCTTCACCCCTCAGTACCTCTGCTACTCGCATTATATCCTCCCGGTTTATCCTGAGTACCGCTACGGGGTTGCACCACTTCTTAACGCCGAATCTCCCTGAGTGGGAATAGACATAGAGATGCTCAGGTGAAGTTAGAACGTTTTCAGCTCCGAGGACAGCAATCAGTTCCTCTATTAGTCTATTATATGTCTCAGGCATTGCGTATCAGTGGTCTAAACATTATTGTTAAGCGTCTTTTTCGATATATCCGCTCACAGCATTGTAGAGTATTTATAGTATTTAGGTTATATAATTGTCCAGTGATTCAATGGTAAATGGTTGGGCTGGAAAAGTTCTACAAATAGACCTCTCAACTGGGAAGAGATCCACAGTGCCTTGGGACGATGACGCTAAGAGATTCCTAGGCGGAAGAGGTGGAAACGCTTGGCTTTTCTGGAAAAATAGCAAAGCAAATCAAGACCCATTTGACCCAGAGGCGCCCGTAATCTTCGGAGCCGGCGCCCTCGCAGGTACAGGACTCATAGGGGCCTCAAGAATGGAGGTCACTGTTGTGTCCGCCGCGAAAACCGAGTCTCATTCAATCGGTAACGTGGGAATGGGAAGCACTTGGGCGCCAGAGCTCAAGTACGCTGGATACGATCACATAGTGATCACGGGTAGATCAGAGAAACCGGTCTACATCAACATATACAACGATGAGGTAGAGATACGCGACGCCTCACCTGTCTGGGGTATGGGAACATTCGACACCGAGATACTCCTTAAAGAGATGGTAGACGACGAGGACGCACAAGTTGCCTCCATCGGACCAGCGGGAGAAAACATGGCGGTACAGGCAACCGTCGAACATGGCTACAGGAGTGGAACACCCGTTGGCGCCTCATTGGGGGCTAAGAAGCTCAAAGCTGTGGTTGTCCGGGGAACAGGGGCCATATACGTCCATGACCCAGACAAGATACTCGAATATAATAGACAGCTCGTTCAGACAGTACAGAACACCCGCAAGAGACTTGGCGTAGCAAACATCGAACGAGCTGAGGGAAAAGACGCATACTTGCAGGGGTTTCTGGTCAGCGACGCAGGGGTAGTGGGTAACTATGAGAGCCACGCCTGGAGAGATCGGGCAGATGTGAGAAAAGAGTACGAGGAAAACTATCTCGGCGAATACTTCGTTAAAAACATAGGGTGCTTCGGGTGCCCATTCCCATGCCAGCCCCTGTACAGCATTCCAGGCACCGGGGCCAGTATTTGGAGATGCTATCCAACTTATTGGCCGTGGAAGCTCTGGATGACAGATCTGGGGTCCGCTTTCAAGGCAACCCGCATGATGTCAGACCTCGGCCTAGACAATAAAGAGATAGCCACCATAGTCTCGTGGCTGACTCACCTATACACTGATGGGACGATAACTGAGAAACAGCTTGACGGCATCCCATTCGAGAGGGCAAGCAACGAGGCCTTGGTCGAGACAGCTAAGAAGATAGCGAAAAGAGAGGGATTCGGCAAGGTCTTGGCTGATGGACCGGTTGCCTTCGCCGAGAAGCTTGGCCAAAAAGCACAGGACTACCTCTATCACAATCAGGGAATGACCATGAGGACTTTCGAGTTCAGGGCAGAGCCAGGCACAGCCCTCGGGGAAGCCATATCCAGTAGGGGAAACAGCCTGCGGGCAACCACATACCACGTCGTTCTATGGAACAAACCAGCAAAAGACGAGTACATGGGAGACAACCCTCAGGAAGTAAAAGAATCCCTCGAATGGTCCAAGAAGATGTTCGGCACAGAGGAAGCCATCAAAGCAACCTCCTACGAGGGAAAACCAGCGGCTCTGATCTACGAGATGAACGGCGCAGCAATCGCGGACTCCCTTGGATACTGCACCACCATGATTAGACCTGACCGCGTCGGCGCACCCGGATCACAGTTCGGAGACACAAGTTATGGCTTCACCGCTAACCGTTTCACAGCGGCAACAGGAATCCCCATGGATGAGAAAGGACTCTTCAAGATCGGGGAACGTGTATGCAACATAGAGAGAGCCATCGTTGTACGTGACGGCAGAACCAGAGCAGCTGATGCACTTCCAGACTTCTTCTTCAAAGTACCTGTACCAGACGGGCCACAGGTAGGCAAGACCCTCGATAGGGCGAGCTTTGAGAAGATGAAAGACGAATACTATCGGCTCCGCGGCTGGGACATCGAGACCGGGTTACAGCTAGAGGGCACATTGAAGGACCTAGACCTGATGGATGTCGCGAAGGAACTCAAGAAGATAAAGAAACTAGGCAAGAAGACAAAGGAGGAAGCAAGTTGAAGGTACTAAGCGTAGACATCGAAAAATGCGTAGGGTGCAAGACCTGCGAGGAGGTCTGCTCCATCAAAAACACGGGAAGGGTTCAACCTGCGCGGTCAAGAATCAAGGTAATCAGATACGAGAAACGTGGCGAATACCATAACTATCTCCCGATGGTGTGTCAACAATGCACCACGCCACTATGCATGGAGGCATGCCCAACAAACGCTATCTCAAGGAGCGAGGAGACCGGTGCTATGGTGGTTGACGATAAAGCCTGCGTGGGGTGCAGAGTATGTAACATGGCTTGCCCGATTGGGGGAGTAAGCATCGACCCCGTGAGCAACGTTGCATTCAAGTGTGAGCTCTGTGACGGAGACCCCGAGTGCGTCAAATACTGCGACGCTGAGGCTATATCCTATATTTCACTTGATAAGCTGGATTCATCGATGAAGCGCAGCAAGTCGCAGAAGATAAGCGAACTCTACTCTCTCATGAGGCGCCTATGATACGCTCCGGGCGAGAGTAGACCTTCAACCTTCCCAGCCCCAAGGCGGTCAAAGTGACCCCTGAAGCCTCAGCTAGCCTTACCCCAGACACTAGGGGCACAGTCATGCTGGCCACGATGGGTATGCCCCCTCGTGCAGCTTTTAACACCATTTCACCAGACTGCCTGCCCGTACTCATTAATATGCATTGACTCAGGTCTCCACCATTCAAAATAATTGAGCCAATCACCTTATCCACAGCATTGTGTCTTCCCACATCCTCTGCGAAGGCGTAGACCTCTCCAGTGTTTGAGCAGAGCATGGCGCTGTGAGTTCCACGGGTCCTGAGGTGCACATCGCATCTCTGGTTCAGCTCCCGTATCATATCCATTATCCTAAATG
>CAYTVK010000140.1:0-5937 GCA_964441725.1 uncultured Candidatus Bathyarchaeia archaeon
CGAGACATGTGGCGCCCTCATAGGCGGCCTCTTGGCTCTGGGTCTTGTTGTTGGCCGCGAGGATATTACTGATACACAGGCTTACAGGGACGCTATGGTGCCGAGCTACGAGGTCATCGAGGCATTCCAGAAACGGCTCAAGGAGACCTTCAAGTTCTCTGAGCCACTGGAGACTACTATTTGCAGAGATATACAGCGACATATCTATGGTGAAGGCTTCGATCTCACTGACCCAGTGAGCTACAAGGCGTTTCTAGACGCGGGTGGCCATAGCGACAAGGGATGTCCCCTGGTTTGCGCTGTTGCCGCTGAGGTTACCGCTGAGAAGCTCATAGAGCTAGGTGCTTAGGTAAGGGGGATGTGGTCCTCCTTCTGAGTACATCACCCTGTTGTAGAGCTTCAAGAGTTCTTGTTCGTCGATCTTGTACTTCATTATGACCCCGACCTCTGGGTCTGTACTCATATAGGTAAATCCGAGGTGCTCATAGAACATTCTAAGCCTCCTACCTTTCTCATCTTGATCCTCAGTATACAGCGTTACAAACGTGTAGTTGAGTTCAAAGCAGTGCACGAGCAGCAACACAATTAACACTTTACCGATCCCTCTCCCCTCAATGCGTGTCGCTATCTCATCGAGGAAGAACCAGTGTGGATCAAATTCATCATCATAACCATATAGAAAGGCAGTAGGTCCATCGTTTACATCAGCTATTAGACAGATAAAGTCCTTCTTCAGCGACTTTTCAAGCAGCTCCCCGTTACTATACCAGAGCTCGTTTCTGAATTTCTCATGATCAATCTCAGTGAGTTTCTTGATAAGCTTCTCATCGATATAGGTTCTGAAGTTTATTTTTACCTCTTCGCCGAGTTTCTCGTTTAGCCGTTCTTCGGCTCGACTGATAGCGTCTTCAAGTACCGGTAGAGAGGGTTCCAAATCACTTAGACCAGCCCGTATCGTTTTATCGCTGCCTGTATTACTTCCCTGACCATATCTGGGAACTTCTTGCCTAGGGCATACCACATCATGGGGTAGAAACTGAGCTCATCCCGTACTACATCGTAGTCTATGCCCGGAAGCGTGTTGACTTCAAGGAAGTAGAGTTCGCCATCAGCGTCTAGACGATAATCCATCCGCGCCCAGTCTTTGCAGTTAAGTGCCTTGAAGCTCGCCTTCGCATGAGCCGCGATTCTCTTCCGCAGCGTCTCATCGATGTTCGCAGGACACTTGTAGTTGCTGCTGTCATCGAATACGCTCTTGGCTTTTTGACCGAGTACTCTTCCCAGCTCCTCTGGGAAACCGCTGAAGTCTATCTCCAGTATGGGTAGCAATACTGGTTCCTCCGTTTCCGTGAAATTACCCACGAATCCGACGCTGAACTCGCGTCCATCAATGAACTTCTCCGCCAGTATGGGTTGCATGTAAGTCTCAAGCATCTCACCTAGCTTGGTTCGCAGGGCTTTCTCCTCGTAAACCACGTTATCCCAGTTGATGCCTATGCTGCTGCCCTCGTGACTTGGCTTCAATATGAGTGGATATGTAAGTCCTTCCCTGAGCTGGTCATCCGCTGTCTCCAGCACTTGGAATGGAGCGGTCTTCAAGCCATGATATTCAAGGATCATCTTCGTAGTTGGCTTATCCAATCCAACAGCGTTTGCCATAATCCCTGATCCAACGTAAGGTATGCCAAGCATCTCGCAGAAAGCGGGAATATGACTCTCCCTGCTCTCGCCTCTTATCCCCTCAGCTCGGTTGAACACAATGTCTGGGCGTAGCTTCTTGAGTGTCTCGTAGCAGCTCTCATCTGCCTCGATTTGGATGTATTCCCAGCCCGCTGCCTCTATTCCGTGTTTTACGTGTTCTATTGTTTCCTCTGGCTCAAACTCGATGTTGAACTCATCTTCACTGCTTCGTGTATTACAGCAGAAGGCTACTCTGAATTTACGGGACATCGCTGAGAACCTCCTTGTATATGCTCATAGCATTTTCCTTGATCTCATTTGGCATAGTCATGGAGTCGTGGACGCCGAAGAATGTCTTGTAAAGCTCATCCTCACGTGCCTTTGCCTCATCGAGGAACCTGTTTGCAAACTCCTCGACGAGTCCGCTCTTATCCCCGTTCTTCCATGCGAGATAAAATGCGAACAGCTGTTCATCACGTCCTCTGCCAGTTAACGCATACGTGTTTACATCCAATCCACCGAATAAGCTAAAGTAGCTGCGCATCTCATCGCTGAGCATATCCCTGCTGAGTCCAACGGTGTCAGGATCAAATCCGCTTGCCTTAATCAAGAGATACATTTTGGCACATACGCTGCAATCCATACACCAGCGATGATCCTTGCCTGCCTCGGTCTCCACGAAGCAACTCATATGATATTTCGCAACATCAGGGTAGCGCTTGAACAGTGTATAGACAACAGCGATATCGTTGAGTGGCTCTATCACTGACATCGTCTGTACGCCACCTTGGCTCAGCTGTCTGGTTATGGAGTCCACCTGTTTCGTCCACATGTGGCACTGGTCATAGGCTGGATAACAGACGAATCCCTGACGATCCATGTAGTATTCGCCGCAGCTCTGCTCGTTACCGAACAGAATATACTTGCTCTCGAACTTGTTCGCGATGGGCAAAATCATGATGGCGTACTGTGTAGTCTGAAGACCCCAACCCACCTCAGTCTTGCCCACACCAAGCCTATGTCCATCCCTTAGCTGGCCAACGGTGTGCTCAATCTTCTGAAGCTCGACGCCGAACTCCTTCTGGAACCGAACCGCAAGCTTGTCCTTGTGGCGCTCCTCATATGTGAGTGCAGGCTCCACGATGTAGGCTGCCTGTGGATTCAACCCAAGCTCGTTACAGACAGCCCAGGTTAGTAAACTGTCTTTACCGAAGCTGAGGCTCACAACTGAACTGTCTGGTCTTGAATCTTGCCTATAGGCGGGGAACTTGATCTCATGATCCTTGAACTGGACCCTGAGGTTCACGTATTCCTTTATCAGCTCTGATGTAAATGTGCCATCCACGTCAGCGCAGCTTGGGAGATCCATAACCATGTTCTGGAAGAAATATGTCTGCAGATATGGTGGAGAGGTATTGTACTGTATACCATTTCTGCGGAAGTGAAGTGGAAGATGTATGGTCTCGCTGTAGACTAGGTTGTCGAAGAGAACCTCCTTCGCCTCCTGCGGGTAACTCTGCCATATCTCGTCAGGATAATTTACGACATATTTCTGGCCACGGAATCTGATCTCAAATCCCGACGGCGTTAGTTTCGCATTAATTGATAATCCGTTCACGGGTTTTCTTACCTGTTTTGCTAATCCGATGGGTTTAAAACAATGAATTAACTGTTCCTATTAATTGGTATGAGTGAACATAATTAAATGTTTAGAAAAGAGTTTAAAGAACACGGTATTGGCGATACGCTTTTTGCACGTTTAAAAAACATGGAGAAATTGCTAGATTTCAGTAAATTTTACGTTAAGTTTGAGGCCGATAATCCAACGGGAACCATGAAGGATCGAGCCAGCTACGCTACGCTTAGTCATGCAAAAGAGACAGAATACGACACCATAGCCGTCGCCAGCTGCGGAAACTTCGGCGCTAGCATAGTTAAACTCAGCAAAATATTCGAGATAGTGCCTCATGTCTACATTCCTGAGAGCTATCATAGCCCAAGGATCGCTGAGATGGAGCGAATGGGTGGAATGATTCACAGAGCCCCCGGCACATACGAGGAACTTGTTGATCTGAGCGCCAAAGAGGCTGAGGAACAAGGTTGGTACAACGGCAACCCTGGCACGGAGGAGAACAGCAAGGTAAGCTTTGAGGCATATGAGAGCATCGCCTATGAGATATTTGACGAGTTGGAGTATGCGCCGGACGCTGTCAGTGTCTCTGTCAGTAACGGAACCTGTTTCACGGGGGTCTTCAGGGGTTTCAGGAAGATGTTTAGACAGGGAAAGACCGACAAGATGCCTGTCATGATAGCCGCGAGCACAACTGGCGGTAACCCAGTTATCACCAGTTTTCAGGCTGGGAAGAAGAAGATTGAGGACCTTGAGCCAAGCTCCATAACCGAGACCTCTGAGAATGAGCCCATTGTTAATTGGAAAAGCCTTGACGGTCAATCTGCGCTGGATGCGCTCTGGGAGAGCGATGGATATGCATGTGCTGTATCAGATGCTATTATGATAGCCTTCAGTCAGCTTCTTGAGAAGGAGGATGGGCTCTCGGTGTTACCTGCCTCAGCTGCATCAGTTGCAGGCATGGCTGAATACGTGAAAGAGAGGGCTTCCCCCAAGGACAAGTGCTTCGTCTCTGTATTAACGAGCAAAAAATATTGAGCAACTGGGCGAATATTCCATCTCTCCCACAAAACATAGGTAGAGAATTAATGTCACCAAATAAACAGGTACTCTATGCAGCCCAACGTCTTCGAAAGCCTACACCCTAGCATAAGATCGGGTTTAGAAGAACTGGGCATATCTGAGCCTACTCCACCACAAATCAAAGTGATTCCCCCTATACTAGCTGGGAGAAACGTGCTACTGGTTGCCCCCACTGCGAGTGGGAAAACCGAGTCAGCCCTTCTCCCGGTATTCGACATGTTTCTCAGATCACCAAAAGAAAAAGGGATCAACATCATATACATTACTCCGCTGCGTGCGCTTAATCGCGACATAGAGAAAAGAATGATGTTCTGGGCCGATCACCTAGGCATAACAGTAGAGGTGCGTCATGGTGACACCTCTCAGAAGCAGCGTGGGCGCCAGAGCAGAAAACCACCACAGATGTTGATCACCACCCCCGAGACGCTACAAGCCATCCTACCAACCAAATCCATGCGCAAGCATCTTGTAGCAACGAGGTGGGTGATAATCGACGAGATACACGACTTGGCGGCAAGCAAACGTGGGGCACAGCTTACAGTAGGACTGGAGAGGCTCGAAAAAGCAGCCAGAAATGTTCCTCAGCGAATCGGCTTAAGCGCCACTGTGGGGAACCCTGAGACTGTTGCCGCTTTTCTCGGTGGGCGGCATGATGTCTTTGTCGCTGAAGTCGAGGTGGATAAGACCTATGTGTATGAGGTACAGTTTCCTCAGCCCACCGACGCTGATTTTGATCTCGCCGATGAGCTTCAGACAAGCCCTAAGGCTGCGTCAAGGCTTAACAGAATAAGACAACTGGTAGAGAACCACAACAGCTCACTGATATTTGTTCAGGGAAGAGGGCAGGCAGAGGGACTTGGCTTAAGACTCAAACATATGGACCCCAACATCGAGGTTCATCACGGTAGCCTGAGCAGAGAGCAGAGGCATAAGGTTGAGGACATGTTCAAAGAGGGGCAACTCAAGGCGATAGTCTGCACGAGCACACTGCAGCTTGGAATCGACATCGGTGAGGTTGACTTCTGCATCCAGTATCAGAGCCCAAGGCAGGTCAGCGCCCTCATTCAAAGAGTAGGAAGAGCAGGGCATACCTTGGGGCAGCTAAGCGAGGGAGTAACAATTCCCGCATATGGCGAGGATGCGTTGGAGAGCCTCGTGGCGTCTGAGATGGCTCGAAGAAAAGCTATTGAACCCACTCTGGTGCATATGAAGCCCCTCGATGTGTTAACTCATCAGATAGTTGGTCTCTCACTGGTGAACGAGGAGGGGATTGATTCTGAAGAGGCGTATAATCTCATAAAAAAGGCATACCCGTTCAAAGACTACACCACGGGGGAGTACGCTGAACTCAACGAGTTCCTAAAACAGATAGGATTGATCGAGAAGGAGGGAAAACGGTTGAAGAAGACTGGAAAAGGAAGAAGATACTACTACGAGAACCTTGGAATGATAAACGATGAACGGAGATACCCGTTCATCAACGCCATAACAGACGAGATGATAGGAACAGTAGGGGACGAGTTTTGGAGCCTACGAGCAAGAGT
>CAYTVK010000141.1:0-5908 GCA_964441725.1 uncultured Candidatus Bathyarchaeia archaeon
GTATGAGACTCGCGGGGCTCCTCAGCGGCGGAAAAGACAGCGTATACGCGTCACGCCTAGCACAAGAAAACAATCACAAGTTAGCCTACCTTGTATCACTGCGCGCTCTCAACCCAGACAGCTACATGTTCCACACAGTGAACATCAACCTCACGAAGCTGCAGGCAGAGACATGGGGCATACCATACATCGAAGCAGAGACCAAAGGAGTCAAAGAAGAAGAACTGGACGACCTCAAAAAAACGCTGGAAAAACTCGACATCAATGGAGTCATCACGGGAGCCATCGCAAGCAAGTATCAAGCAGATAGAATAGACAGGCTGTGCAGCGAACTAAATCTATACCACTATCACCCACTGTGGGGCATGGACCGCGAAAAACTACTCAATGAGATGCTGAACAATGGTATGAGCATCATATTCTCGACTGTGGCAGCCCACGGACTCAACAAAAGCTGGCTCGGAGAAACATTAACAACTGAAAGAATCCAGAAACTCAAAGAACTCAACCAAAAATACGGGGTAGACATGTGCGGAGAAGGCGGAGAATACGAGACACTAGTAACAGATACACCTTGGTTCAACGAGAGAATCCAGATAAACTCAGTGGAAAAGACATGGGATGGCACAAGCGGCAGATACAATATCGAAGAAGCATGTCTAGAGCCCAAGGTTACTACATAACAAATATAAATCATAGCCACAACAAAAGGATGAGGAGAACGCGGTGATGTCCCGCCACACAGTTTAGGCCGAGAGGCCCAACAGGTTTTATTTAGACGCTCCTCCGCTGCAAAAAACATATACAGCGCGAGCCATATCGGACACTATAAACGTTCCCTGAGGAATGAAAACTAATGAGCAAAGAAGAGAAAAAAGAGGAAGTAGTATCTGAAGCCCTCAAGGCCGAGGAAAAACTACGTAGTATGTGGTACATACTAGATACCGATGGAAAGCTCTGGGAGTTCGATGACTTCGACTTCAAGGGCCATGATACCCTCCGCAAATTCAGCGGATACGAATACCAGAAAGACCGCAGCGTAACACAGGCATCACCACACATCGAGTTAATGAGAAACCTAGAGCTCGTTGACTATGAGCCAGCTAGTGACCCAGGGAACTTCCGGTACTACCCCAAGGGCAGAATGATCAAAGCCCTGCTGGAAGAATATGTCACCAACATGATCCATGACTACGGTGGCATGGAGGTGGAAACTCCGCTGATGTACAGCATGGAGCATCCGTCACTGAAATCATACTTGAACAGGTTCCCGGCTCGTCAATACACCATAGAGTCTGATGATACTCAGTACTTCATGAGATTCGCAGCCTGCTTCGGACAGTTCCTCATGAGCCACGACGCCATCATCAGCTACAAGAACCTGCCAATGCGCATCTACGAGATGACTCGATACAGCTTCAGGCGTGAGCAACGTGGAGAGCTAACGGGCTTAAGGCGGCTCAGGGCGTTCACCATGCCAGACGTACACGCCTTCTGCAAGGATATGGATCAGGCAAAGTCAGAGTACAAGCGTAGATTCAAGCTCAGCCAAGACGTCCTCAAGGGCATCGGCTTCGACAAGAGCGACTACGAGCTAGCCATCAGGATGGTTAAGGACTTCTGGGAGGAAAACATGGACCTCGTCAAAGACCTGGTGAAGGAACACGGTAAGCCTGTACTCATCGAGATGTGGAAAGAGAGGTTCTTCTACTTCATGATCAAGTGGGACATGAACTTCGTGGACAACCTAGACAAGGCATCCGCCCTAGCCACCGACCAGATAGACGTGGAGAACGGAGAACGCTACGACATCAAATACATGGATGAGGACGGCGTACAGAAACATCCATATATTCTCCACTGCAGCCCATCAGGTGCAATAGAGCGCGATATCTACGGGTTACTGGAAAAGGCCGCGTTCGATATGAAGAAGGGCATCAAGCCCAGTCTGCCACTCTGGCTCGCACCCACTCAGGTAAGAGTGATCCCGGTCACCCACGAATACACTGAGCTGGCTGAGGAAATAAAGGACAAGTTCAGCAAGGTCAGGGTTGATATTGATAATAGAGACGAGACCGTGGGCAAGAAAATAAGAGAAGCAGAGAAGGAATGGGTACCCTACATCATTGTTGTGGGTGAGAAAGAGGCGAACACTGAGAGCTATCAGGTTAGGGTAAGAGGAAAAGATAAGCCAGTCGGGTACAGCGCATCTGAGCTGCAGACTGAGATACACTCCATAACCGCTGATAAGCCCTTCAGAGAAGTCCCGCTGCCAATCTATCTCGCTGATAGACCACAGTTCGTAGGTTAACTAAAAACTAATCTCTTTTCTTGAAACAAGTTTATGGGATTTATCCCATTATTTTCTATAATCTAATACGTGAAAGTTATGCTGTGTGACGCCATTTCTCGATCTGGTCGGTCTTCTTGTTGCCTTTCTTGTATTCCTTATAATGCTCTTTGCAAAGATAGGCACGTTTGGTTCCCTCCGCGTCCAGTCCAGCCTGCTTGACCCTGCCAATATCTATTGAACGCACAGCTTCCTCGTCACATCCCTTAACACTGCATTTCGTGCCCTTACTAATCCTACCCATATTAACGCACCACTAGAGATAGGCTCCCTAGTAGAGTATAAACCCTATCGAAATCCCTAGAAGCCAGAGATAACGCTGGAAGTCCTTCGGAGACACTCCAGAGCCACATCGTACTCAGGGAAGCTATTCACCCCACACTCGGGAGAACCATAAGCTATACGCTCAGCGCCGAAGAAGCCGATGATTTTCTCTAAGCGTTTACGCATCAACTCAGGGTCTTCGAGGAAGATGTATGGGTCAATTGAGCCTTTTCTGAGCTCTGTCCAGACCTCTCCTATCTTCTCAGGCATGTTACCGGTAAATCCCTCTGCCCTGTAGTGGTTCTCTATCAATGTGTCATATTGAGTGATGCCTATCGCAGCCCAGAGGTGCTTATCCGTCTCCTCAAGCATCTTCTTGGTTGACTCCTGAGTGTATAATGGGTCTCCTACGTGGCTCGCAAGTACCCCGAGGTGTTCTACCTCCCAGAAGAGGTTCTCGCTGGTGTTATGCAGATGCATGCTGACATCAAGCCCATGAGATGCACCAGCGTGGGCAATCTCCTCCCACGCCTTACGCAGTGCTTCCCTCCCATCTGAACCATAATCGAGCAAGGGATCATTCATGAAGCCAAGAACAGGCTCATCGATGCTTACGTGACGGAGCTCAGCGCCACTGTTTTTGAAGATGGATTCTCTCAGAATCATCGCGATGCTGTGCCCAAGTTCCTCGTACAGTTTGGGCGTCTTGAATTGGAAGAAACTGGCTAAGGTATATGGACCTGTTACGCAAGCCTTTACTCTTAATTTATCGACATTGGCCTCATCCCGGATAATTGATGATTCCCACTTGAGTATCTCAGTCTCAGGGATCTTCGCACCATGCTTTGCCTTAACAGAGCCATGAGCAATCAGTGCACCGTCTTGCTTCTCAACACCCGTCATGAGGATAAAGAACATTTCATTCATGTCCCTGAACTGAGGATAGTTGGGGACATCCACTCCTGCCCTCAGCTTGTCGATGAATGAATACACCAATTCGTTCTTGAAAACCTCGTAATCATCATTACTCACGCCTAGCAGAGGCAGTAGGCTACCTGACTGCCGCGCTCCACTCCAAATAGTCTCGTCACTAATCTTCGATGGCATGCTCCCAATATCTGAACTCAGCAAGGTGAATCACTCCATGCCATCCCCATATATTAATTTAAATAATTCCTTTTCGCCTACCTCAGTAATAATTTAATGTAATACAGGAATAACCAGTTTTCAGGCATATAGAAAGCTGTATAAACAGCCTCGCAGCCCCATGCGATATGCCTAACCTCAATATCGCGGTACTGGGAAAGACAGGGTACTCAAAAGAACTCGGAAAAAAAGGCACAGAATCAGATGTAACCCTCTACAATGTCAAGAAAGGTCAGATTACCCAGACAATAATCGAGGCATCAAAATACCCTGAGAAGCTCCAGAGTTTATTCTACGCTGCTAGCTTCGCAGACTTGGCGGTGCTTGTGGTTGATGAGATTAACGCCGCCTTTGGGGAGACCATCGTGATGCTGGACTGCCTCGGGGTGAAAGAGGGCATAATCGTTCTGAGTAACTACATTACAGCAGACCAGATCAAGCGATTCATCAAAGGAACCGTGCTCGAAAACTATGAGACGATGGAAGAAGACCTTCCAATGCTCAGGCAGAGGCTCCAAGAAAAAGCAGACGCAGTTAATAATAACTCAGCATCGGAGCGCGGCGCTGTGATCGTGGATCATGCATTCAACGTGAGAGGAATAGGCGCAGTGGCTCTTGGCGTGGTGTGTAAAGGACAGATTCATAAACACGATAAACTCAAGGCGCTTTCATCCAGTAAAGAAGCCCAAGTACGGTCAATCCAGAAACATGATGACGACTTTGAGACAGCCCAACTCGGAGACAGAGTAGGTTTAGCCCTAAAGAACATAGAAGCAGATGAAGTTGAGAGAGGGATGATACTCACAAACGACCCTGAGGTGAAGATCATTAAGAGCATCAAAGGTAAACTGGTGCCAGTGAAGTACTGGAATAGCGCCATCAATGCCGGTATTTCTATTCACATCGGAATTGGGATGCAGTTTCTCACAGCCACCATCGAGGAGATCGACAACGGCATAGTCGAGATCAGCCTCCAGAAGCCACTTGTCTGCATGCCCGGTGACAAAGCCACGGTAATGTATCTAAACGGAGGCAATCTCAGGGTAATCGGCACTGTCCAGCTGTAGCATACTAAACAGTTATACGAAAAGAAAACCTCCCTAAACGACAGGTACCAGATGAACAAAGGAATAACACTCAGCCTCTCAGACCCAGCGGGCCAAACAATGCTACCATTATTCATCGAGAAAGGCTTCAAAGAGACAGAGAACAATAACATCTACAGGAAAGACGATAAAATACTCATAGCGATTGAGACCATAATAGTCCCAGAGGAAAGATTCAAAGTACCAGATACACCAAGACCATACCCCATAGACTATGATCAACTGGCAAAACAATACGACCTGGAATACATCGCAGTAGCCAGTAGGCACTGGGCAGAGAGCGGAAAACCAAGCCTCACTGCACATCCCACAGGTAACTTCGGGAAAGCCATGTATGGTGGAAGACACCGCGAACTCCAGTTTACAGCGCCTAACCCCATGAGAAACATATACATTCATCTGCTTGACGCACCTCCTGAAGGCTTTCAGGTAAGCCTTGAAGCCACACATCATAGCCCAACAGAGTTCAATGTACCCATGTTTTTCGTCGAGGTAGGCAGCAGAGAGGAAAAATGGCGAGACGTTGAGGTGTGCAATTATCTCGTTGACTGCATATTGAAAGGAATGGATGAAGAAGAGACCAAGCCTGTAGCAATAGGCTTCGGTGGAGGACACTACTGCCCCATATTCAGCGAGAAGATGCAAGACTACGCAATGGGGCACATAGCCGCAAAGTACGCCATAGACCTCCTCACGGAGGAACTTGTAAAGCAGATGATTGAGAAGAGTATGAACCCGAAAACAGTGCTAATAGATGGCCTCAAGGGACATCAGCGGCGAAAAATAGAGGCACTCATAGAAAAAACAGGACTAAAGATAGAGTAATCTACTCCTCAAAACTCCACCCATCGATATCATTCCAGATGAGAGATAATACACGCGATGCCTGACCCGGTGGAAGCGACGTGAAAAACTTCACAAGATGCTTGCAGAAACGCTTACTAGCCATACCTTTTCTCCAGTCATCACAGTTATGCTTGACAACCTTCCTGTCAAGGTCCATATCGATGTAATAATCCCTGACATCACCCATTAAATGTTC
>CAYTVK010000142.1:0-4085 GCA_964441725.1 uncultured Candidatus Bathyarchaeia archaeon
TCGAGGAACACACGGTGCTTCCCACACCATTCCCTGATTACACGTTACCGGGAATTGAATCCAACGCACTTAACCTCATCCTCGGCGTAACATCAATGCTACTAGTCTTTTTAGTAAGCTATGGGGCAGCGAAACTCATAACAAGAAAATCGCATAACAGGGGAGCGACAGGATAGACTTGAAAGGGGCACCCTCCTCACTCAGAGACCTCTTCATAGCCATTGAGGACCTCCTCACAGTGGAGAATATAAGCCAAACCAGCGGATTCCTTCAAGGCATAAACTCAAGCATCAGACTGCTTGCGTTCTTCATCATCATATTCTCTTCACTATTCGTCTCCTCACCCATCCAGCTAATGCTGCTGTATGCACCTGTTCCATTTCTAGCCATCGCCTCAAATGTCCCTCTCGAAGGCTTCATAAAGAGAAACCTGCTTATCCCGTTACCCGCTGTCATAGCAGGCGTCCCCGCGGTATTCATGATGGAGGGAAACACACTCCTAGAGACCCATCTAGGATCGTTAACTGTCTCGGTCTCAGAGGAGGCGTTAATCCGGCTCGTCCTCTTCTCGCTACGCATCTGGGTCTCCTACGGTTGCCTCAGCTTACTCGTACAGGTATCAGGGATCGACGGAGTACTCGCCACACTCACCACAATGAGGGTTCCCCCGCTCTTGGTGACGCTCATCTCGTTAACCTATAGATACATCCATCTCTCGGTTCATGAATGTGTAAAAGTCCTGCTCGCAATCGAGGCCAGAACAATAAGGCATAGCAGGCGAATAACCTTGAGCAGCCTCAGGAACCTCGCGGACGTGATCTCGATCCTGTTTCTAAGGTCCATCAACCGAGGTGAACGAGTATACTTGGCGATGAAAGCAAGAGGCTTTTCACTCAACACAAACATACAAACATCGTTTAAGATACGTGGCAGCGACCTCTTCTTCCTCTTACTCTCAGTCATCTACTCTGCCATGATCATATCGGGGGCTTCTTGGATATGAAAATCATCGATACTACGAAGGTCTCCTATGGCTACACAAAGGAGTCACAGGTACTCAACGATATCAGTCTAGAGGTCTCCCCAGGAGAATGCCTCGGCATCATCGGACCTAACGGAGCAGGAAAATCCACGCTACTACTAATATTAGCTGGACTCCTTAAGCCTACGTCGGGCAACGTCAACGTCTTCGGGGAGTCAACACTAAACCCAGACTTCTCGCAGATCCGTAGACACATCGGAGTAGTCTTCCAGGACCCTGATGACCAGTTATTTAACACAACTGTACTCGATGACGTATTATACTCCCCGCTGAACGCGGGCATACCACGAGGAGAAGCAGAAGAACTCGCATTGGAAGCCCTCCAATCCGTTAACGCCTTACACCTCAAAGATAGACGACCACATAGACTTAGCCTCGGCGAGAAACATCGTGTCGCCATCGCATCCGCACTAGTTCTCAAGCCCAAGCTACTGTTACTCGATGAACCAACAGCCAACCTCGACTCAGTCTCAAGACAGGAACTGATACACCTTCTTCAAGAACTAAATGAGCATGGGACAACCGTGGTTATATCAACTCATGACCTAGGAATTCTACCACCCATAGTTAACCGCATCATCACCCTGAATAATGGACGGATAACCAGCCAAGGAACAATGCGGGAAATACTTACTGATGATACACTATTCATAAAAACTGGCCTAACACCCCCAGACATAATCAGCCTATATTTAAGGCTAAAAAAAGCTGGCCTCACACGAGAAGTCGCATACTCGGTGGAAGAAGCCTATAACGACCTCACACATCGTCTCGCCCAAACCGAACGATTACCATGTCACCGCAGCTGATTAAACACACAAAAAAGTGCTTTATTTAATTTGATATTGTTGCGTAAATGTATTCAACGGGGAGATACGTTTGATCTATTATGTCAAATGTTATATTCATTCTCGCAGGAGCAGTTATCGTATTAGGATTTATAGGAAATTTTCTATTCAACAGAAAAAGTATCCCCGATAACTTACTTCTCATTATCTTTGGGTTATTACTCGGTCCTGTATTGAAAATAATTGACCCATCAGGATTCACAAACATCGCCCCAATATTTAGCAACCTAGCATTACTAATCATTTTATTTGACGGAGGAATGAACTTAAACCTCTACAAAGTATTAAAAGAAAGCCCCAAAGCCCTCCTCCTCGGACTATTAAACGTATTAATCAGCATGGCGATGACCACCGCATTCACAAGCATTATCCTCGGATGGGAACCTATCTACGGATTACTCTTAGGAACAATTATTGGAGGCACAAGTTCATCAATTGTGCTATCACTCACCCAGAAACTTCGCTCCAGAGAGAATCAGCACATTATTAAACCTTGAATCAGTTTTCACTGACGCTATTGTTATAGTCATCAGCGTAACCATTTTAGATCTAATAGTTGAAGCAAAGTCAGCCAGTCTAGTAGTTGTTAGCCAGAAGATATCAAGCGCCTTGAGCATCGGAGTCGTGTTTGGATTAATATGTGGAGTACTCTGGCTGAAGATATTGAGCTTAATTAAAGGCACTAGTTATGATGATATTTTGACTCTGTCAATTGCTTTATTGTTTTATGGAATAACTGAAGAACTCGGAGGAAATGGAGCGATTTTTGCTTTAGTTTTTGGACTCGTTTTGGGTAACGCCATGGAGATTGGCTCAATTTTCAGATTGGAGGGAATCGTGGATATTGGTTTGATTATGAGGAAGTTTATGAATCAGATGAGTTTCTTTATCAGGACATTCTTTTTTGTATATCTCGGTTTAATCCTATTTATTGAGAACCAGTTAATGATCTTGTACAGTGTTATATTGTCTGTTTTGTTGCTTTTCGGGAGATTCGTTGGAGTATTTCTAACTAGTTTAGGGGATGAGGAGCTTCAGAGATATAATTCATTGATTACACTTATGATGCCTCGTGGTTTGGCTGCAGCAATTATGGCTCAGTTGGTTGTCTCATCGGGTATTTCTAATGCTTCAGTTTTTCCTGATATTATCTTGATTGTCATAATTATAACAGTAATAATAACAAGCATTGGTAGTTCATATCTCAAATCTAGGGTAAATTGGGTTGAAGAGAATAATGGTTCTGATTAGAGCTAGTGTTCCGCTGCGTGGAGAAACGGGAAGATTGTTCTATGATCGTCTATCGGTAGTTTTATAGTGACTGCAATCTAATTCAAATTCATATGACAGATTTTAAACTCGAGGGCGTCTCACCAGCAATAGTCACGCCCTTCGATAAACACGAGGAGTTTAATGAGGAGGCATTTAGAATCCTCGTAGACTGGTTAATTGACCAGGGAATCTACGGCATAGTACCATGCGGAACAACAGGCGAATTCAGCCTCATGACTCAGGCAGAGAGAGCCAAGGTAATCGAGGTCTGCGTAGACCAGGTAAACGGCAGAGTCCCGGTAATCGCCGGGACGGGAGATACGGCTACTAAGCTTGTTATTGACGCGACCAAGCACGCACTTGATGTAGGCGCTGACGCTGCTATCGTCGTCAACCCATATTATATGAAGCCGAAGGGCGGGAAAGGCATCTACGACCACTACGTGAACATCGCGTCGGCTGTGGATATCCCCCTGGTGCTCTACAATATACCAGTAGCTACAAACCAGTACATCCCATGGCAGGTGGTTGAGGACCTCGTAGATGAGTGCAGTACAATAAAGGCGATGAAGGATAGCAGTGGGGACCTGAAGTACCTCATGAATGTGCTTGAGAAAGTCGGTGACAGGATCGACGTAGTCGTGGGATGGGATGAGGTGGTGCTCGCCGCGTTAAGTGCGGGATGTAGAGGAATGATACTAGCATCAGCAAACGTAGTGGCTCCCATCTGGATAGACCTATACCAGAAGTTTAAGGCAGGTAAACTGGATGAAGCAAGAAGTGTACAGCGTAAGCTGCAGAAATTCACCCGTCACATCGTAGCTACGGGAGCCCTTGGACCCAAGGTCTGTTTAAACTATATGGGGCACGATGTGGGATCCACGAGACGCCCAATCGTGATGGGGGACGTTGTGAGCTGGGAG
>CAYTVK010000142.1:4185-5885 GCA_964441725.1 uncultured Candidatus Bathyarchaeia archaeon
CCAGTAGGCTACGCTTACGCCGATGCCTTGGCAAAGCCCAGTAAGGACCGTGAGGCACTTCAAGTGATACTTGAGCCAAACCTAGCCGTGAAGCCACCCACAATAATCGTGCCAACTGTCCCAGTTAAGGGCATGAGAGACGCAAGCATGGTCTACGGCCCAGCCCAAGAGGCGGTAGCCAAAGCTATAGTTCAATCAATTGAGGACGGTATACTCCCCGAGACAAATGAACTCGTAATGGTGGCAAACGTGTTTGTGCACCCCTCAGCCAGCAGACGTAAACGGGTCTACATAAACAACTATAAGGCAATGCGCCACGCGATACGCAAAGCCATGGAGAACAGGCCTTCAATCGAGACACTGAAGGAGAATCTTCACAATGCGAGGCACCCATTCAGAGAAAGCCTGTAATTTAAGGTAACTCATCCATTCTTTTTCTAATACCTATTGGGATGTTTTCGTATTCACTTTTCAACCAAGACAGATATTATCAAAACAGCAGTGGATTATGTTAACGGTAGGGGCTCACTTATCGTCGGCTGCCCTGCGATGGGTACAGACGAGGCAGTTGCTCGCGTTAAGGAGGCTGCGGATTATGGAGCGGATGCAGTTCTCGCCTTTAAGCCACTCCCATATAGAAAATACACAACCGAGGAATCCTATAGGCACTTTAAGGCTCAGGCTGAAGCCGCAGACATACTGCTCGTCCCCTATGCGCGCGACGAGGATCTAATCGCGCCAAAGGTCATTAAGCATCTAGTTGAGGATGGATACGCTAAGCACCTAAAATATGGCTACCACAGCACGGAGGTCCTGAAAGAGATAGCATCATTGACGGGTGATAATCTGTACCGATTCTGCGGAGCAGACACCTGGACGCTCCGCTGTCTGCTTCAAGGCTGTCAGGGGATAATGACCGCCACAGCAGCCATTTTCCCGAAGGAAAACGTTGAACTACTCAAACTCGTCGAGAAAGGAAAGATCAATGAAGCCCGTAAACTCTGGTACGACAAGTTTCTGCTATGGAATGACTCAGGGTTCTACGAGAACTGGCAGTGGGTCCATAAATACGCGTTGAAGCTAATGGGTGTATTCAAGTCAGAAGTCATGGCTCCACCGCAGCCACAGGGAACAGAGTATCAGAGAGGCGAGGTAAAAGCACTATTAGAATACCTCAAAGTGATCTGAGTGCGAGTTCAGATCCTTCTCCTACCACGAGAGTTATTATCCGCCCTGGATTACATTTTATGACTTTCCGGAAAAGCTCTAACCGTAGAGTTTTAACCTCTGAATCACCGCTGAAATAAATCCTAAATACACTAGAGTCCTTACCCATATTCATGAAAAAGGTATTAATCGTGGCAGCTAGCTCGCGTCCTAAAAGCAACAGCACAATACTAGCACGAAAAGCAGCAGAAGGAGCCAACGATGCAGGAGCAGAAGCTGAAGTAATCCAAATTGGAAACTTAAACATCAAACCATGCACGGCATGCGATGCATGCAGAAACAACCCAGAGAAACAGTGCATTATAGAAGACGATATGCAGCCACTGTACGGGAAAATCCGGGAAGCACAGGGAATAATATTCGCGACTCCAATCTACTGGTTCAACATGTCTGCCCAGATGAAGCTATTCATAGACCGAACATACGCGGTACATGGAGAAGGTACCTACGCGTTCACGGGAAAAGACGTCGGT
>CAYTVK010000143.1:0-5865 GCA_964441725.1 uncultured Candidatus Bathyarchaeia archaeon
AGACCAGCGTTCATATCTATGAACTCGTTTCCATCAACATCCTTGACGATGTTTCCCTCGGCGCTCTCAATAACAAGCGGGTAAGCTCTTCCGAAGCTCGGTGAAATAACGGCCGCGTCCCTCTCGACAATCTTCCTTGCCTTCGGGCCCGGCGGAGTAACTTTAATTTTTGGATATGACATCCTCTGCTACCTTCCTTGAAGGATTACGCTATAGGCTTAAAAAACTGCTTAGTTATGAACAATTACTATCTCTATTGTAGATACATGGGCCTGGTTTCCATCAGTTCGTGTTAGAATATCGGTGCCTGTGCATGCTGACGATATTTTTAGGTTAGGTAGAAACACTCTTTTCAGTAAACCCACCGTGTCTACGGCTTTATTGATATGTTTCCCGCGAGCCCGAATTTTCACGTTCTCGGCTCCCTCGTTGAAGAGAGTGAGGCATGCTACAACGTAGTTCATTATCGGCTTACTTCCCATGATTACTAAGTTAAGTTTAGGCTTTGACAACGAGTTGCATACTCCTGTTATGTGCGAATCCAGTCCTATGCTGGATTTTTAGATAATGGGGAATAATATCCTCGCCGCTACTACCGCCGCAATGAGTAATACCGCTGCCCCAACTACAAACTCCGGTGGGACCTTGACGCCGTTCGTCTCATCTTGAAAGAACCTCATCAACCCAGCGCTACTCTGAGGCATTCCTGTGCTCTTTTCTTTTTTCTTTTTACTCATTGTTGTTCGCAGAGACTACACAGCTGTACAATAATAAGCTTTCTTTAGTCCTTTGACTTCGGCTTCATGAAGTCAGTTAAGTTGAATTGACTGTGGACTTCTTGAGGCTCCTTCTCCCAGAAGATGGAGTCAATCTCCTCCTCAACCAACTTTATACGATCATTGTAGTATTCTCCTAAATCGTATTTCTCTATGATGTTTTTCGCAGGGGTAAGATATTTTTCAATTCCCCCTTTGTAAACAGTCTGCAGTATTGGTCCTCCGCAGCGGTCGCAGACGCCTTTCAGTGGTGGGCGTCGAAACTTCTTATTGCATTTACTGCATCTGAAGCCCTGCCGCGTGAATGCCCTGAGGTTTCCCACAATGTCTTTCATGAAGTGGCTGTTGAGTATCTTGAGTCCTACTATCTCTCCGTCTACTGCTCTGAGTTTCTTTGTGAGGTCAAGCTGGCTGTCCAGTTTATCCAGCATCGAGTGAAGTTCATTGTATGCGCCTAAATGACTACCCTGATTGATGTTGGTGCATCTATGTGTATAACTGAACCCCGTATACTGTGCTGGAGTACCCAGTCTCCCACCTAGAGTGTCAACAAGTGGCCCAAACTCGTTGGGTTTACCCTCATGCATACTCATCTTATAGAACTCGGGCGGGTATCGGCTTATTACATCCACATTGTGGCTTTCTTTATCCACCTCACTTGGGTTGAGGTTGGGTATAACAAACAGCGGCGCATCCATCAATCCACCGCTCTGCTCCGGGAGATACGCTCGACTGAAGTTAAGCAGAGGATCTAAAGTCATCATTATAGCATCCTCGTCTCCGTCACAGTTCCGACGCTTAGCCGCGTGCCAATACGGGTGTGCGTAACAGTTTCTCACCGTCGTCCATCCAATGATTCTACCTACGATGGCTGCACTGGTGTGAGGCGCCATACCGAGAACGATCTCACCTATCAGGTCCCCGCGAGTCTCTTTATTGTAAACAGGGTCTAGTTTGTAGAAGTCTTTAATCTCGTCATCCAGAAACTTGGTGACCTTCACAAGGTAGTCGCCGCAGGCTTCAGGGAGGACGATATCTTGGACTAACAGTTCAAGCATCTGATCCCCGCTTGTCAAGGGATCTCCATTCATATCATATGTATAGCCGAGTTCTCTCAGCTTCTCTACAGGTGTCTCCACCTCGTCTGGTGTGAAGTGGGTGAGGGGTATGTCTGTTAGATCATATCTGAGGGTGCCGTCTTTGAAGACGCTGAGGTCATATCGTGCTCTGAGTATTCCTTTTGCTAGATTTTCAGGTATTCTGTTCTCATTCATCAAGCGTTTAACGCATTTTATCTTGGGTGGAATCTGGCCGTCAATGATGCTGCGTGCTTTTTCAAGCTCCTCTCTAAGGTCCAACTCAACCCATGTATAGCCTACCGTCTCGGTATTACATCTGGGGCACCTATCGGCTTCGGTCTTGGTTTTGCATCGTGGGCACTGTTTCTCTAAGACCGTTTGGCTTCCGCAGTTACCACAGATTGGCGTGGTTGCCTCATAGCCGCATTGAGGGCATTGAAGGTTTACGAGTTCGACCTTGATCTTGTCGCCTCTCTTTGGTCTGGTGATGTCTCTTTGTGGGCCTCCTGCGTTTCCGACTGGGAAGAGGCTGTGAATATACGGGTTCATCTTACGCTCTTTGGCTTTCTCTGGGCGTCCCATTCTTGCCCCGACGAAAACATAGGATTTTTCCCGTATCGTAAATCCTGACCACTGGTTTACTTGTTCGAGGCTGGTCTTTTCCTCGGATTCAATATATCTGTGATCGAGGGAGAGACATTTTTCAATTATTATTTCAGCGTCGTCGAGGTAGATTTTACCCTTCGAGACCCTGTGTGGTATGAGCAGTGTTTCGAGGGTGTTTTTTTCGTCTCGGCTCACTGTTATCCCGTTTTCTCTGAGGTCCCACTGGTCTGCCAAGGTGTTTCTGAGGTCCAGTAGCTGCTCTAGATCGATCTTTGACCATTCATAGGTGTAGCGTGGATGCAGTGGAGCATCGCTTTGCGCTAACTTTAAAGCCTCATCAGGTGTCGGAGCCTGTATTAGATCGTTTAGTAGCTCTTTTATGCGCTCGATTTTTAGCTCCGTGATTTCTTCAACTGATTTTTCCCCGACGCTGGCTATGCAGTGCTCTACGTCATATCTCCACTGTTCTTCATCATATCCTGCTGGAAGTAGCGGGTGATTGAATTGGATGAAGTCTCCCGCGTTGAATAGTATGTCCCCGTTAAACAGGATGCTTTCAACATCATCATATGTTTCCCACGCCTGTTTCTCGTCTGCTACTCTGATTACTGTGCCATTCTTGAGTCTTATAACAGGTGGCTCAATGCTGTCCACAGGGCAAACTGCGGCTGACTTGCCCGGTAACTCGACTCTAAGCTGGAGCCCCGTGTTCATGAACTTGTTTAACGTTACCATGGTTGCTGGGTGTATGCCGCATGCTGCTAGTCCCGTTGTTCTTGCCCTTCCATATCTGAGTCTGAACCCGCCCTCTCTATTTGGGAAGCTGAAAACGGGTCTGCCAACAATTATCTCCTCCATAAACTGAGCCGTTGGCTTTTTTTGTTCTCCGTTTTCCTCTGACTTCTTCTTCCCCAGCTTATTTAGCCACTCCCAGCCCTCGATCCCCATGTTCTCACATAGGCCACATAGTTTACGCGCTCTACCAACGACGCCATCTACGACGACGATTAAGACTCCGCCTCTCAGCCTGTTAGTCTCTATGCCGGGGACATCCCTGTAGTTGGAGACCTCAAAGGGGTCTGTCGATACCCCTGTAGGTTCAACGGGTAGGGCTTTCATAGCCAACTCAAGGTCTTCGTCTGTTACATGGTACTGGAATCGCCTGACACTCCGCTCATAGAGTCTGACCTCTTCGATGAAACGATTTACCGCGTCCTCGCTTGGCTGCCACTTGTCAAGATTTAGTGTTCTTCGCACCACGTCAGCTATGACGAGAGTCATGGCTTGTGCAGTTCCACCTGCTGGCCTGATGGGTCCAGCGAAATATATTGATAGAAACTGTGTTCTGTCTGGGTTTTGTTTGATCTTTATCTCTGGGATGCCTTCTATTGGCGCTATCGTGACTCCCTCCGTCATTATTGCGAGGGATGTTCTGATAGCCTGATCAGCGGCCTTCTCTTTCTCCATGACACCGAATCTGCCGAGGGCGATCTCCTGAGCTATCTTGAAGCTCATCTCCCTGCGGTCCATGTCCTCAAGCTCACGCATCCTCTGAGTGATTCCCGGTGGTCCAATTAGTTTCTCGATACGTTCAGCTATATCAACGGTTATCTTGGCGTCCACTTCAAGGCTTGCATCCCATCCTTTGGCTCTTGCCTCTGATGCTAGCTTGTATAGCTTATTTAGCTTGGTTTCTAGTTCGGTGAAGTATTTCTCGTAGTTGGGAGGCATTTCTACGTCTATCAAGTTTGGGCTCACCGGGTTTCTAATATGAATCCAGTGCCTAACAGTATACAGCTAGGGGCTTTAAACTGTGCCTTAACAGAAATTAGCTAGAAGAATTTACTCAGAGATAGCCTCAACTATCTCTCTAATCCTCTCTTCAACCTGAGATTCCTCTTCAACGAGGGTGCCCGTCACTACTGCGCTTGCACCAGCCATCTTTGCTGCTCTGGCTGCTTCAGGGGTTCTTATACCTCCCCCAACTATAACTGGAATACTGACGTATTTTGTAACTGCTCCCACCATTTTTGGCGGGATCGGCGCAGGTGCTCCGCTCCCTGCTTCAAGGTAAACAAATCTCATTCCAAGAGTCTCTGCTGCAAGACCGTAACCAACAACGAGTTTAGGGTGGCGAAAGCTTAGAGGTCTCGCTTGCCCTATGTAGCCTGCTACGCATCCCTCTCCTACGATGATGTACCCCATAGGGATTGCTTCTAGTTTGTATTGTTTTACTATTGGAGCTGATATCATTTGGGCATCGATGAAATAGTATGGACTCTGGCTGTTCAGTAGAGACATAAACCATATGGCGTCAGCGTATTTGCTCACACCCATTGGGCCGTTAGGAAAAAGTATGACTGGAATTTTTACC
This sequence comes from uncultured Candidatus Bathyarchaeia archaeon, assembly GCA_964441725.1. Classification (GTDB taxonomy): domain Archaea; phylum Thermoproteota; class Bathyarchaeia; order TCS64; family TCS64; genus RBG-16-57-9. The sequence continues at coordinate 4,836 of CAYTVK010000143.1, forward strand.
TTGGATTTAATACTGTTGACTGCCTCATCTAGGTCAGCCTGTGATGCAAGAGTAGAACCACCTATCATTATCGCGGTTGATCCACCCTTCTCTGCTTCCCCCGCGATGTTTGCGCAGTCATATCCTGATGATTTATCAGGATCAACCAATGTGAAGTGAACTGTACCCTTCTGTTTTATCTGTTCTAAGAGATATTTCTCTGTCTTACCTATCATTGTGCCTTTGGCTCCTCGACGCCGTAATAGCTATCTACGAAAATACAGTAGGCGTCTACGGGCTGCGTGTTCTCAGGTACCGGGAACTGGTCTTTGAGTCCACAGCTGGCACAGATTATTCTGCCAACTCCTTCATCTTTTTTCAGTATAATTGTAACTGTGTTCATGCCACAATTGGGGCAGAGATACTGGTCTGGAAGTTTTTGTTTTATTATTTTTACTACTTTCTGTCGTTTTCGACCCATTTTGTTGCCCTCCGATGCATATGGAGTGTTTAACTTAGTCTTAAGATTAATGGAAGTCGTCGTTTATGTTCATTTGCCCTTATGCGGTACGTTATGCTATCCACTGTTGATTTCGGGGTGTTTAGTTTCTCCGCTATCTCGGAGTTTGTGTATCCTTTCTCCCATAGATATAGTATCAGGTCTATTGTATCATATTCACATCCGAGTTCCTTTTCGTCTGTGTGCCCTTTGTAGAAGCCTGGGCTAGGTGGTTTATCTATGATGTTTTGTGGGATTTGGAGATATTTAGCCAGCTGTTTGATGTTGTATTTGTAGAGGTCGGCTAATGGCATGAGGTCGACGCCTCCGTCGCCGTATTTTGTGAAGAATCCCGTAAGGAGCTCTGTCTTGTTTGATGTGCCCATTACCATCTTACGTTCTATGTTGGCGTAATGATAAGCTATCATCATCCTTATTCGAGCACGAATATTTCCGGCAGATATTTTGTCGTTTGGATCATAATTTGTGAGGCTTTGTTGCATCACATGTAATATTGGTGTGATATCCACCGTGTTACATGTGAGATTAAGC
>CAYTVK010000144.1:0-5798 GCA_964441725.1 uncultured Candidatus Bathyarchaeia archaeon
CATCTTAGAGGACGGAGAGATCTGCGTCCTTTTCATGATATATGTTAAAAATGTCAGTTCACAGAGTGAGACCATAATAGACGTTAAAAACGTGATGATGTACAGTAATTACGATGAATATTTGACTGCCCCAATAGCTTACGTTTATCTTGTCTCAGGATTGATTGAGGTATTCTTGCCTCTCGTCTTGGCATTTTATCTAATAAAAAGACTACACACGGACTGGAGGATATGGTTCGTTGGAGCGCTAATGTTTCTTGTAAGTCTTGTCCGTATTCCACTGAATAACTACTTGACTCAAATAGTTGTATCTGGAGACATCAACTATCTTTCATATATGCTAATTTATCTGATACCTGCTGTAACAGCGGGTATATTCGAAGAATCGGCACGTTATGTAGGTTTAAAGTATCTTATTAAGGACATCAGCTACCGGACAGGGTTAACCTATGGAGTAGGTCACGGCGGAATGGAGTCAATCTTCCTAGTTGGCATCAACATTTTAACAATAGGCATCCTGCTCATCGTTAATCCAAGCGCCATTCCGACGATGCAACAATTCTCAAACTCAATACCATTGTACCTCCCACTCGTAGGAGCCTATGAGAGAATAATGGTATTGGTAATCCAGATCAGCCTCTCTATTATGGTTCTTGAAGCTATCCGTATAAAACAGATCAAGTATTTTGTGTTTGCAATAATTCTGCATATTGCGATAGATTACATGTCCGTTTCTGCGGTCAGTTACAGTATGTTATACGCTGAGTTTGTAATCACTGGTTTCGCTATAGGTTTAGGAGAGTGGGCTTACTCAAAAATTAAAAACAATATTATGGTTTGAAGGGTTTACCCTCGTTTCTAACTGATTCCGGGATTTTATCCACCCATTTTTTGAGCCACTCAATGTCCTTTTCTTCATCTCTTAAATCATCTGGCATTAACTCGGGTATGGTTTCAACGGAGCTTCCGATGGGATACCATCTACCACATACAGAGCATCTGAGCAGTCCTTCCTCAACCTCAACAAGGTTAAGATATCTGTAAAGAACATCGATATTCTCAGAGTATTTGGTTAGAAGATTGTCCTCGGATTTATCTTCCTCATAATCTAGCCTATCTAGGAACTTTTTTACATCAGCATGTAGCTCCAGAGTATTCCGAGAACCAGTTTCATCGGTGATCGCCTTGATAGAAGCAGGGCTTATTGTTCCATCAGAGATCTGTTTAGCTAGATGTCTATACTGCTTGGTGAAATATTGAGTAGTTTTACTTGCCTCACGGTTAATCTTCTCCAATTCTTCCTCAGGGGTCTCCCATTTATAGAAATAAGCTTCCAGTGGGTGATGTTTGTCGATGGGACATGCAAGTATATTTAGTAGCCAAGGCTTCAAGGTTATCGAATACGAGATGTATTCAACCAATAAAAAAGGATAACCTGCTACTTGAATAGAGGATACTTTTTCAAGTTGGGGAAAGCGGATTTTGCGAATCTCATACGCCGTTTATCTTCCTTAAGCCAATTATACATATCCCAGAAGTTCTTGCCCCATTTATCTGTTCGTTCCTCAAGGGGTTCGTACCCAATGTTTCTAAGCTCGTTTGTATAAGCCAGCTCAACAAGTTCTTGAGCACGTCCCTCTATCTTGCCTCGTTCTACAGTGTCTTCACCATATTTCTCAGTCAAGGCTTCAGCTGCGACATTTAGGATGTCTCCTGTGCATACGATAATTTTCTCATTTTCTTTTAGCCCGAAACGCTCGACAATGTTCAATACTATGCGTTTAGCCTCTTCAAGATGCGTTTTTTTATTGTAGAGGGGCATCTGAAAGTGTTTGACCGATATCAGATCATAGATAAAGTGATCATCCTCTGGACGATAAGCGCCGATTACTGTTCCAAATAAAAGGTCTCCACTGCCTGCGTCATCGATAAATATAGTCAAAAAGTATTACCCTTGCAGCTTCTGAACAATCTCCTGAGCCTTAGGGAACCTGATCTCACCAGATTCAATTAGCTCAGCAACTGCCTTATCGATTAGTTCACCCTTGGCTCCAGCCATAACCACTAGGTTTCTTGCATGCAGTCTCATGTGGCCTTGCTGGATTCCCTCCTGTGTTAATGCCCTCAAGGCGCCTAGATTCTGGGCTAATCCAACTGCACACATTACCTCGCCTAGCTCAACTGCTTTATCTACGCCAAGTATCTTGCGAGCAACCTGTGCCATGGGATGACTTCTTGTAGCTCCCCCCACTAGACCAACGGCCATGGGTAAAGTCATCTCACCGACGAGATCACCGTTCTCGTCTTTGCTCCACTTGCTCATGCTTCGATATTGACCATCTCGAACTGTGTAACTGTGTGCACCCGCCTCTATGGCTCTATGATCCTGTGCAAATGCTAAAGCGACAGCCGCTATGCCGTTCATTATCCCTTTGTTGTGGGTCGCTGCTCGGTAAGGGTCTGCGTCTGCGAAAGCCCAAGCCGCTACAATATTATCCACGGCTTCAACTCCACCGATGTCTTCAGCTTTTACCTTACCCTTTACTGTGACCAGTCTTCGATCTGCGAGGTTGCTGATTATTCTGAGGAGGCTTCTTCCACCGGTTAACTCAGCGATAGTCGGTGCAAGAGCCTCAGCCATGGTATTTACAGCATTTGCCCCCATGGCGTCTCGGCAGTCAACCAATATATGTACGATTAACATTGGTCCAATAGCCGTTTCTATTGGTCTCAACTCGATGTCTTTAGCGCCGCCTCCGAATTTCACCAGAACAGGGTCCAGTTCGTTTGCTGCTTCGATTAGTTTTGATTTATTTGTTTCAAGAACCTCGATAGCTTTCTTCATGTCTGGGATTTCTAGAACTTGGATTTGCCCAATCATCACGGGGTCGGTGGTTGATGCGATTATTCCATCTCCATTCCTCATGATTCTAGCCATATTACTTGCTGCGGCCACAACGCTTGGTTCCTCACCCGCCATAGGGGCAAGATAATCCTTTCCATTTATCCTAAAGTTCACAGCGACACTGAATGGGTACGCTATGCTTCCTACGACGTTCTCGGTCATGTGGTCAGCAGCGTCGATGCTGAGACCACCCCCGCTTTTAAGAACTGCAACGTCCTCATCGGTTAGTCCGCATCGCTCTGCTATGATCTTTACTCGTTCTTCAACTGGTTTTTTATAAAAACCTGATATTCTACTTGAGAATTCTGAGGCCATCATCTTTTCCTCGATTTGTGAAAAAGCAGTTGCACGAGGGGATTTAACTATTTTTACTTTTGCTATTATTTATATTTCTCATGTGTGAAGAGTTCATTGATAGTAATGGATAGAGCTTTAGTGATGATGACACTTGAACCAGAGACGGGGGTAACTCCTCTGGAAGAAGTGAGAAAAATACCTGAAGTCATTGAGGCACACATACTTTATGGCCCTTACGACGCCTACGTGATGATTGAAGCAAAAAACATCAGCAGAATCCAAGACATAGTGATTAATAGAATACGCAACGTCAACGGTATCTTGTCAACCATGACCAGTTTCATAGCCGAATAAGGTATTTTATTCATCTGGGACAAAGTAAACCTTTAATTCTGTCACATGTTCGATACAGCGTTCAGGAGCATATTCATGTGTCGACGAACAGGCTGAAATGGGTCTCAGTTGGAGGAACCTTCGACGTTATGCACAAAGGACACTGGTTCCTATTAGAAGAGACATTTAACGTAGGAGATAAGGCAATCGTAGGGATAACAACTGATGAATTCGTAGCAGTCATGAAGAAAAATCATATGGTTGACTCATATAAGAAGAGGCTCGCAGAGGTTAAGGCATTTCTTACTGAGAAAGGGTATCTTGATAGAGCTAAGATTGTGCCACTGAATGATCCATTCGGTCCGACTGTTGACAGTGATGAAATAGAGGGCATCATTGTAAGCGAGGAGACTGAGGTAACCGCAGAGGTCATTAACAAGATGAGAGTTGAACGTGGGAAGAAGCCTCTACTAATATTCGTTATTACCATGGTGTTGGCTGATGATGGTAAACCCATCAGTAGTACTCGGGTTAGAAAGCAAGAAGTAGACAGATATGGAAAACTGATAGGCTAGCCATATTTCCTATGTCAGAAATAATTATCTACTGAAACCACTTTTACTGTGCTCTCATGTACAGTCAACTAGCCAATTGTTTTAACCTGTAACCTTATTGGCGAGCATATGAGTCACAATGGGTTCGCTGTTCTGCCTTTGCACGGAGGAAAGGCGCCTAGATGGCTATTTAGTAGAATGGTTAACCTAAGTGAATGCATTGTAGATATAATAATCGATGAATATGGACAAAGAGGTCTTCTAGAGAAACTAAGTGATCCTTGGTTCTTCCAGAGCCTCAGCTGTGTACTCGGATATGACTGGCATAGTAGCGGTACAACAACGGTGACATGCGGTGCGTTGAAGATTGCATTGGATCGCCAAAACATTGGGGTAACAGTGTGTGGTGGAAAAGGAAAAACAAGCCTGAAGACGCCTAAAGAAATCCGTGAGATGGCGCAGATATTTGGACTCAGTGACTACAAGACGAATACATTGGTTTATTGTAGCAAGATGAGTGCTAAAACAGATAACACATTGATACAGGATGGTTATCAACTCTACCACCACTGCTTTTTCTTTACCGAGAAGGGAGACTGGATTGTAATTCAGCAGGGAATAAACGACGAACAGGGTAACGCTCGTAGATATCATTGGGGGCTTGGTGAACATCAATTCACTCAGGAGCCAGATCAGGATATACTATGCTCAACTAGACTACCCGAGGCTCTCAACATGACCCATAAAGAGAGTATGCTCAACCAGAAAACCTGCGTAGATCTCATCAGGGATAACCCAGAGAAACTGAGAAGACAAATGATTAAGCCAGTACCTCAAAATCAGAGTAGAATCGATAAATGGACTGGGACAGAAGATAAAATGCTCATAATGCCTCGTTCAGTGAACTGGGACGCAGTAAGAACAGCATATGAGTTTCAGCCCAGAACTTATGAAGAGCTGGTTAGTAGGAAAGGAATTGGTCCTGGAACCGTGAGAGGTTTGGCTTTAGTGGCAGAACTCATCTATGGTAATCATGCGAGTTGGAGAGACCCTGTTAAGTTTAACTTCGCTTTCGGTGGAAAGGACGGTGTTCCGTATCCTGTTGATAGAGGAAGCATGGATGAAGCAGTAGAGGTACTTCGAACTGGAATTAACTCCTCTGAACTTAAACGAGAGGAACAGATGCAAGCTATAAAGAGGTTAAGGAAATGTATTCCAGAGAGCGTACCTGAGAAACTCAATACGATAAAATCAAGTCCCCTGTAGCTTCACTTCTTATTACTGGACCAGAACATCAAACCTATCGCAACAAGTAATGCAGCGCCTAATCCAAGTAAAATATAGTTTTGGAAAGGATTTTCAGCACTATATACGGTATGAGCGTTATCACTTACAGTAACAAAGAGCGAGCTTGATACTATCCGTGTCCTTGTATCGACTGTTGCGCCTATGTAGGGCTGAGTTGATATGTTTAACGCCGGGATAATGTTTGTACCATACTCGGGTGCATTTTTTACCAATTCTAATCCGGATCCCGCATCTGTTAAAGTAAGGTCTACTGGAACCCAGCCCCAAGGTGGAATATAGACCATAGTCCATCCATGCCATGCCACGCCATTTGCCTCATTTAGTAAATGTCCATCCCAGCTTGTATCATGTTCATCAATAGCGGGGTGAATGTAGATACCAACCTGCATAAATGCTGGTAT
>CAYTVK010000145.1:0-5765 GCA_964441725.1 uncultured Candidatus Bathyarchaeia archaeon
ACGGCTACTCCGCCCGCTATGGTCATGGCTAGGTGGTCTGTTATCTGGTAGACCTTCTTCGCGTGTTTGCTGGCTATGAAGTTCCCCATGGTTGCTCGTGTATCTGTTCCAAGTATGACGCCGTCGCTGCAGACGACCCCGACAGTAGTTGTACCTTTAAGGATTCCAAGTTCCTTTGACATTGATTAATCTCCTATAAATAATACGAGAGGTATCCTAAGAAGGAAGACCAAGTACCTTAAAAACCTCTCTTTTTTAAAAACATTCCTAAAATAGCAAACATATTTGTACCTCAGAAAGTGATTAAACGGTATTAATAGAAGGTCTATAGAGGTTTGACTGAGTCCAAGACAAACTCAATTCATAGAATAGATTTACCGCGAGCAGTTTTAGTCGGAGAATCTGTGATAGAGAAACTTGGCTCAATATGTAGAGAGTTCGGGTACAGTAGCTCCCTGATAGTGACTGGGGAGACAACCTATGAGGTGGCTGGGAGTCGCGTCGAGAATATACTGGAGGCTGATGGGGTCAAGACTCATCATATTATGATATCGGATGCGACTCGTGAGACCGCTGATTTTGCCAAGGCAGAGATTGAGTCTACTGACGCTGACGTTGTGCTTGGTATCGGTGGAGGTAGAAACATCGACATCGCGAAGATATCCTCCTACGAGACGGGTAGATTCTTCATTAGTGTACCCACTGTGGCGAGTCACGATGGTATCGCTAGTAACCTTGCCTCCATTAAGGGTTCGAAGCGTCCTTACTCGGTTGCGGCGAATTCTCCAATTGCCGTGGTTATGGATAGTAAAATCATACAGGAATCACCGTACAGGTTCACCGCCTCTGGTTGTGGTGATATTATATGTAAAGCCGTCGAGGTGCGTGACTGGCGTCTTGCTCATCGAGAGAATAATGATTACTATGGGGACTATGCGGGGAGCCTCAGCCTCATGAGTAGTCAACACGTCATGGAGCAGGCTCAGATAATCAGGAAACGAACACAGGAAGGAATAAGGACACTCCTTGAGGCTCTTGTAAGCTGCGGCGTAGCCATGAGTATCGCTGGAAGCAGCAGACCCACCAGTGGATCGTGTCATCTTTTCAGTCATGCGTTGGATCAGATCGCTGAGAAGCCTGCGCTGCATGGGGAGCAGTGTGGTGTGGGTGGTATTCTCATGGGGAAGCTTCATGGTTTAAACTGGGGTGCTATAAAGACGAGCCTAAAGACTATAGGAGCTCCAACAACGGCTGAGGAGCTCGGTATTTCTGATAAAACCATTATTAAGGCTCTCAGGCTCGCGAGCTCCATAAGACCAGAAAGATACACCATCTTAACAAAGATGCCGCTCGATGAGAAGATGGCTATAGACCTCGCTGAGTCTACTGGCGTCATCTAAAGCTATCTTGTAGAAAGGTAATAATGCCAAAGTATTCTAGCCGCAACTGCTCTCCAGGGGCTCCAGTTTGACGCGATTTTCTCGGCTTCATCATCACTGGGCAGAGCCTCCATCTGTTTTACTTCCTTCATGGCCTTCAGCAGCGCTAGGTCGCCTCGTGGCCAGACATCGGGTCGTCTTAACGCCATTAACGAGTATATGCTCGCTGTCCATGGACCTATGCCCTTTATTGATGTTAATTTATCGTGTATTTGTTCATCTGTAAGCGTATTCAATGATTCAATGTCGAGGTGTTCATCCATTATCGACTGAGCGAGGACTCTTCCGTATTTTGTCTTCTGGCGGCTAAAGCCGATTTTCTTTAACTCTTCATCTGATAGGGTTGAGAAGCTATCGGGGGTTAGGGTTTCTACTGTTTCTATGAGTTTGTCGTAGGCTGATTGGGCTGATGCGAGTGAGACTTGTTGTTCGAGGATGATTTTTATGAGTGATGGGAATCCGGGTGTTCGTCCCCATATGGGGGGAGGACCGTATTTGGATACAACTTCTTTGAGGTGGGGGTCTATGCCAGTTAGATGTTTGATTCCCTCTTTCATTGTCTCCTCGTCGATGATTCTCAAATCATCCCTTGAAGGGTTTTAATCGAATATAATTGCTCTTATGAACATTTCACGTAAAACAAAGGTTAGCTAGGTACATTTTTACGGATAAAATATTGTTACTCTACCTCTTTTTAACTTATTTTTGTTTCAGAACTGGGCGTTTTTAAGGCTTCTTTTTCTGGGAAGACCCTGTTTTTCCGTCTGCTCTTCGGGGGATATATTGTCGCGATGGATCAGTACCGATTCAACGACATGGATAGCGCCTTAACCGTCTTATTGATTTACGTGTTGATGGGTGTCTTTGCATCTCTCTATCTTTCTGGGAAACGGTTTGGACTCAAAGGCTTGATTGGATTGGAGGCCATTTTCCTCTGCCTAAATATAGTATTCACAGCTATATCCCTGTGGCAACCCGCTGACGCAAGCCTGCACAGCCCAATGAATAATCTATGGCAAACACTTCTGAGATACATATTCTCCCTGCTGACGCTACTATTCTCCATCAGAGCCTACAGAGAAACCTAACCATCTCCAAGTGAGTGCCCACCCAGTGACAAATTACGGGCATTCATTCGGTCTAACCGCAACAGAATTATCCATTTTTTTTATCAAGGTTTCTTTTGGTAAATAATCTTTTTATTAACCACCGTACCCTTGAAAGTGAGATTCATACAGGTGACCAATCATTGACTAGCGTCCAGTTAAAAGTATCAGAGGCAAAACAGCAACGAGACGTAGGAAGAAGCATAGCTAGAATGGATTCCGATACTATGAAAACCCTGGGCGTAACTGTAGGAGACGTCGTCCAGATCGAGGGAAAGAAGCCTACCGCAGCCAAGGCATGGCCGGCGTATCCTGAGGATCAAGGTCTTGGACTCATCAGGATCGATGGGTTCATCAGGAAAAACTGCAGCGCCGCCATAAACGAGTTCGTTACTGTCTCAAAGGCAGAGGCAGAGTACGCTACCTCAGTAAAACTAGCGCCAGTCGATATCAGGATCAGTGTTGATAACGATTTCATAAGGTTCGTAAAAGACAGGCTTGTTGATCGACCCGCCACAAGGGGCGACACACTCCTAATCATGATGCTTGGTCACAGCGTGCCATTTATGGTGGTGAACACGAGACCCAACGGGATAGTCAAGATAGCTCCCACCACCGAGATCAGCATCATGAGCGAGCCCGTACCCGAGCTAGAGATGCCCAGCAGGACCACCTATGAGGACATCGGCGGCTTGGAGGAGGAGATCAGACGTATCCGTGAGATGGTTGAGCTACCGCTGCGCCACCCGGAGATATTCCAGCGGCTTGGAATCGACCCACCAAAAGGAGTACTGTTACACGGTCCACCGGGCTGCGGTAAGACGCTGCTCGCACGCGCAGTGGCTAACGAGTCCGAGGCAAATTTCTACGCCATCAACGGACCAGAGATCATGAGCAAGTTCTACGGTGAATCCGAGGCTCGAATGCGTAAGATGTTTGAAGACGCAGAGAAGAATTCACCAAGCATCCTCTTCATAGACGAGATAGACGCCATCGCACCAAAACGAAGCGAGGTAACAGGCGAGGTTGAGCGCAGAGTAGTCGCACAGCTCCTAGCCTCAATGGACGGATTGAAGGGAAGAGGTCACATCATAGTAATCGGAGCCACAAACAGGCCAGACGCCATAGACGAGGCCCTGAGAAGACCAGGCAGATTCGACAGAGAGATAGAGATAGGCATACCCGCACGCGGGGGAAGAAACGAGATACTCCAGATCCATACACGTGGAATGCCTCTCGCAGAGGACGTTGACTTAGCGAGGGTATCTGACATCACTCACGGTTACACGGGGGCAGACCTTGAAGCCCTCAGCAGGGAGTCAGCCATGAAGGCTCTGCGCCGCTATTTGCCTCAGATTAACCTAGAGGAGAAGAAAATACCCCACGATGTGCTGGACCAGATGGTTGTGACGCAGCAAGACATCAGAGACGCCTTCAGGGAGGTAACACCCACAGCGATGCGTGAGGTATACATAGAGTCACCAAACATCCACTGGGACGCAGTGGGGGGCCTCGAACAGGTAAAAGATAATCTGAGGGAAGCTGTCGAGTGGCCCCTCAAGTATCCTGAACGGTTCATAAGGATGGGCATCAATCCCCCTAAGGGTATCTTGCTTCATGGTCCACCCGGCTGCGGCAAGACACTGCTTGCGAGAGTAGTTGCCACCGAGTCTGAGGCCAACTTTATCAGCGTCAGAGGTCCTGAGATATTCAGTAAATGGGTTGGCGAGTCAGAGAAAGCCATCAGGGAAATATTCAGGAAGGCACGTATGGCTGCTCCCAGCATCGTGTTCTTCGATGAGTTTGACGCCTTGGTGCCATCAAGGGGTTCGGCTGCAGATAGCAGAGTAACGGAGCGCGTCATCAGCCAGCTATTAACCGAGATTGATGGATTAGTGAGCCTTCAGAACGTCGTGGTCCTCGCAGCGACCAACAGGCCGGATATTATCGACCCAGCTGTGCTGCGTCCGGGCAGATTTGACCGTAGAGTATACATTCCGCCACCAGATGAGGAAGCGAGGCTGAAGATACTGAGGATCAAGACAGAGAATGTGCCATTGGATGAGGGCGTGAACCTTGAAGTTCTCGCACATAAGATGGATGGTTACAGTGGAGCAGATATCGATAGCGTTGTACGTGAAGCAGGGCTCACCAGTCTGAGACGAGATGTTGATACAAGTACAGTTATCACCAGCGACTTTGAGGCGGCTTTGAATGAGATCGCGCCAAGCATCACACCGGAGATGATTAACTGGTATGAGAACACTCAGCAGCGGTTCAGAGAGCAAGCCAAGCCACCGATAGATATAGCTTAGGAGGAAAAGATAGATGGATGTAAAACTGATACCCGCGAAGATCGTTGAGACCCTTGAGCGCAATGGCGCTCTCAAATTCGATGAACTGTATAAGATAGTTAAGAAGTCTAACAGCGAATTCACCGAACGTGATCTGAACACGCTTCTCATGAAGATGGAGATACAGGGGCTTGTCAAGGTCTACAGGATTCCGCGGGGAAAACGCAGGATAGAGCTAGCTTAGGTGACCCGATATGGGTGTCCAGCTGAGCGATATAGTGAACGCGCGGAAGCTAAACATAGACGAGTTAGAGGGAAGAATAGTTGCATTTGATGGCAACAATATTCTCTACCAGTTTTTATCTATAATTAGGGGAGCAGACGGTCAATCCTTAAAGGATCGTGAGGGCAGGATAACCAGCCACCTCAGCGGTTTACTGTACAGAAATAGCAACCTCATGGAGCAGGGGGTTAAGATAGCCTATGTTTTCGATGGAATCCCCCACAGATTCAAGAGAACCGTGCTGAATCGACGTAAAGAAACACGAACGGCAGCCAAGAAGGAATACGAGAAGGCTGTTGAGGTGGGGGATAAAGAGAAGGCTCGTCGTTATGGACAGCAATCAGTTATAGCCACCACAGATATCATAGGTGACTCAAAGGAGCTTTTGACCCTGATGGGCATACCTTGGGTTCAGGCCCCCGGTGAGGGTGAGGCTCAGACGGCTCACATGGCTGCCAGTGTAGCTGTGTGGGGGGCTGCGAGCCAAGACTTTGACAGTCTGCTCTATGGTGCCCCTAGGCACATTCGCAATCTCAGCATCACTGGGCGAAGAAAGCTTCCGAGGAAAAATGTTTACATCAAGATCGAGCCAGAGATACTTGAACTTGATAAAGTTAAACGAGACCTTGGTTTGAACCAGAGC
>CAYTVK010000146.1:0-5755 GCA_964441725.1 uncultured Candidatus Bathyarchaeia archaeon
CAAGGAAGTCTACCCCCTCAGATACTACCATATTAACAAAGCCATGGGCGTACTGGAGTGTATCCAGCACGAATTCTACAGACGCGTAGCCGCCCCATACGAGGACACAAAGATAGAGCAAAACGGCGACGTCTAAACCATATTTTTCTCTAAATATATTCTTGCATATTTGGATCAACTTTACCGTTACATTTTAACACCGAGAACTGCATTGATTCATTATGTCTAATCAGAAACGTGTCATTATTTTCAACGGTCCCCCTGGAAACGGTAGGGATGATATACTTAGAGACCTAAAGGAAATAGCGAGTTTCGGTTACCATCATCTCTTTGAGTACATCGTTGAAGAGGCAAAACTGGATAACACTCACCTATCAAAGATCAATATACTCGACTTCTATGACAGCCAGCCCGATAAGATGGAGCAGTACCGCTTGAAGGCAATACAGAAGATAAATCAAGAGATCAACAGAACCGGCGGGGTACATGTAATCAGCACGCCAGTGCATTTTGAGTGGAAGGGAAACAGGTTCCAAGGACTCACTGAGGACGACGTGGATCTGCTCAACCCGGACATGTTCATCATAATATTCGACGACATAGTTAGGGTAAGGGACAGATTATCGCAGGATACCCAGTGGCAGGATCATAAATACACGCTTGGGGAAATAGCCAACTGGAGAAGGGAGGAAGTAAGCAGCGTATATCATTTAGCAGAGTCCTTCACGCCCAAAAGACGAATACAGTTGGTAGCCTTCGAGAACGGCCCAGAGATTGTACGGGACCTCATCTATAAGCCGAGCAAGGAGACAGTGTATCTTAGTCATCCAATTACCGGTGAAGGCGACGATTTCTTCAACAAGATAACCAAGTTTCTGGATAGCCTCAGCGAGTACTATATCCTATTCGACCCATATCTGATTAAAGACTGGGACATCGTTGAGCAGTGGAGAGACGCGGTAAACGCAACCATAGACTCAAGAGAAGATATGCCTGAGACATTCACCTTCAAGATGACTTACAATAGTGGACTCATGGAGGCAGAGTTTGACATCAGGGAGGTTGAGACCGCGATCAAGAACCTCAGATTCCAGATCATTGACAGCGACTACAAGATCATCGAAAACAGCGACCTCGTAGTGGTTTATCACCCACGTAAGAGCATCAGCGCAGGCGTGATGTGCGAGATGGTGTACGCAAAAGCACTCGCCAAACTTGTCTACGCTTACTATCCATACGAGCCGAGCCCATTCTTCGAGTGGTACGCCACGAGAATCTTCACAGACGCAGATGAGATGAGAGACTTCCTCATCAAGGAATCACGAATGACAGGGCAACGCCCCCTCGACTTCTTCAACCAGTAAACACTTCTATACATTTTACTATTCTATAATCCTTTAATTTTGAAACTTGAACTCATGTGCAGTGGGCGTAAGGTTTGAAATACATCGATGAATTCATCCTAGATCGGATTAATTCAAAGAAAAACAGACTTGAATCCATGCTTCTTGATAAAAACTCACTGAAAAAAATACTTAAAACCATACTCATCGAATTTGCCTACACGAGCAACTTTATCGAGGGCTCGTCTCTGAGCCTAGAAGAGACCCAGAAAATAATTGAAAGCGGCAACGACATACTGGGAAAAGCCCCCTACTTCCAGCACCTGACGTTCAACCACGTCAACGCCTTCGAGTACATTAACAGGAACACGTTGGAACCAGTCTCGATCACTGGAGTACTAGACATCCACGAGATAGTTATGAGAAACATCGATAAAGAAGCAGGCTCATTCCGCGATAAAAACAGCGGAAACAAGATATATGGAAAAGTTGAGGATTTCTTGGCAAAGCTAAACCTAGACGATGATTATCACGCCATAGAGAAATCAGCCATCCTTCAGAGCTTCTTCCACCAGATAAGACCATTCAACTACGGTACTGGACCGACCTCACGTCTCGTAGCCAAATGGCTTCTAAACTACTATGGGTACCTCTTCGCTCTAGACTTAAACCAATATGAGGTAAAATATTACCGTAAATGCGCCGAGAAGGCGGGAAGAGGCACCATTTACCCCCTCGTAAACATGATGACAAAATGCGTCGAGAGCGCGCTGGACAGAACTATCTCACAGGTCACAAGGTTGAACATTGTATCCATCGAGGAGGCATTGAAGAAAAGTCATATGACCGTCGATCAGATGTACGAATGCATAAGAAATGGGCAGATCAAAGCATACAAACGAGACGGAAGAATATATGTAGTTGACCATGGGATAGAAAAGATAACCCTAGGAGCAGAAATACTGGAACTGGTTATCTAACGCAGATCCATCCACGGGAGAACCAAGGTCTTAGCCTTGGGAACATAAACCTTGACGATACTCCCAGACGGATATTCACGTTCGGGTGAGGCATCAATCATCAGGCTCTCGTCGCCTATGAGAAACTTCACCTCAGACACTGCGCCTACGAAGGCACTCCACTCCACCTGACCATCAAGGATATTATACGGCTCAGCGGGGATGTCGAAATTAAAGCTCTCGGGTCTCAGAACACAAGCAGCGTGGTCACCCACATCAAGAGGCATATTACCGGTATTCACGCCATCGAGAACAATCTCACCGATATCCACCGAGACCAAGTCACCCACAGATACAACGGTGCCTTCCAATAATGCGCCTTTTCCTATGAATGTCGCGATAAAGAGGTTATCTGGCTTATTATAGACCTCCTGAGGGGTACCGACCTGCATGATCTTTCCATGATTCTGGATGGCGACCCTGTCGCTTACAGCCATAGCCTCCTCCTGATCGTGGGTTACATAGATGGTTGTTATACCGAGTTTTCGTTGTATATCCTTGATCTCTTCCCTCATCTCAACCCTCAGCTTTGCATCAAGGTTACTGAGAGGCTCATCCAGCAACAGTATATCGGGCTCAACAATCAGTACACGAGCGAGAGCCACCCGCTGCTGCTGTCCACCGCTCAACTGGTTGGGAAACCTATCACCCATCCCGGTGAGTCCCACTAGCTCAAGGATGTCATCCACCCGTTTCTTTATCTCCTCTTTAGGAACCTTCCTGATAACGAGCCCATATGCTACGTTCTCTGCTACCTTCATATGGGGCCAGAGGGCATAGTTCTGAAACACCATCCCAGTGTTACGCTTATAGCTTGGCAGCTGGGTGACATCCATATCATCGTAGTATATCTCTCCCCCTGTGGTAAACTCAAGGCCAGCGATCATTCGCATCGAGGTTGTCTTACCGCAGCCGCTGGGCCCGAGGAATGTGAAGAACTCGCCGTCGTTTATTGTGAGGTTTACGTTGTCAGCTGCCACTACGCCGTCGAAGCGCTTTGTAACGTTTCTTAGCTCTACTTTTACCATGTATTTAGACTCCTAGGAATGATGATTTCTGTTTCAGTATGAAGTTGGAGACAGCCATAGCCGTGATCTGGACAGCCATCAAGAGGACACAGAGAGCAGCACCTATGCTGACAGAGCCCGTTGCAGCCGCCCCGTAGACGATCTGGCTGATGAAATAGGTGATGGGTACGCGGTCTTCCCGTAGCCCACCTAGTGTAACGCTGGCGCTGACCTCACTCATACTGTAGACGAAGCCTAGAATGGCGCCGTTGATAATGTGACTGATGATTAAAGGAAGCACAATTTTGAAGAAAGTAGTGGATCTATTGGCGCCTAGATTCATGCTGCTCTCCTCAAGGCTTTTATCCACTTGCTGCAGACCAGCGCCTACACTTCTCGTAGTGAAAGGAAGCCTCCTGATACTGTATGCACAGATTAACAGGAGCGCCGGATCAACAAGGGGGTCCAGAATGGTGCCATGGAAAACATCACTGAAGAAAAGAAAATATCCGATAGCCAGACTGATACCGGGAATAGCGATGGGGATAATGGCTAAAGTGTCCAGAATATCCTTACCGGGAATATCTCGCTTACTCACAAGATACGCTATACTGCTGCCTACAAGAATCATGATGACGACAGCGACGCCGCTATACAGTAGACTGTTCAGCACAGCGCCCTTGACCTCTGTGTTCAAGTACAATGTCTTGAGATAATCGGTGGTAAACATCGTTGGCAGGGTACCGCTCGTAGCCCAGTTCGACGTCGCCAATATGACTGTACCTATCTGAGGCATGGCTGCCAACATCACAAGGAGAACAAGGAACACCACTATCATGATCCTAATGTGAGGCTTGGGCGTCCTTGTGCGGGTAGCCCATCTACCACCCTTGCTCAGCATCGCGTAGCTACGCCTATTCACATACCAGCGTACTACAACGTAGCTTAGCGAGGTAACGATCAATATGAGCACAGCCAGAGCCGCCGTCTTGGGGCTGATCCCCCCTGTTAATGCCTCAGCGAAACTATTGTAGATCTGGTAGCTCACCACCCTCCTAGATAGGGGGTTAGCCCTAGCGCCAACGAACCCGATGGGGGCTCCTAGGTCCTCCAAGCTGAATATGAATGTGGTGATGGCTCCGGCGGCTAACCCCGGCACTATGAGTGGAAAGGTTATTGTCCTGAAAAGTTTCAAGCCCCTTGCACCGAGGTTTTCAGCCATCTCCTCTAGGCTTGGGTCTATGCTGTTCAGTGTAGCTAGGGTGTTCATGTAGACTATGGGGTAGTAAGCCAATGTCTGTGCCACAGTGATCCCGAAGAGGCCATCGATGTCCATCTGCCAAGGGATGATGTGTAGCACTCCGTTTAGAATCCAGTTGATCAACCCATTTCGTGGATTAAACAGCTTGCCGATAACGTATGCATTAACAAAAGGCGTCGCGAGAAGAGGAATAAGTAAAATTACTTGAAAAATCCGTTTTCCGGGAAAATTGTATCTACCCATTACCATCGCCAGCAGTACGCCGACGAGACAGCATGCTAAAGTAACGTTGAAAGCGATTGAGAGGCTGTTAAGGAAGATGCCATGATCGATGCCCCAGAGTATCAATATACCACGCCGGACCTCCCACATGCGTCCCCCCGTCGCCTCCAGACTGAAGAAATCAGTGCTCGATATTATACTCCAGAACCAGTAGAGACTCGCCTTAGATTGATATAGAAAAGCTTGAGCAAACATACTCAAAAGAGGGAGAACCAGAAAACCGATGAGGGAAAAATATCCGATCACTGTTTGGGCGAGGGTCATTATGTCGAACTCTCGGCGGATTCTCATCCATCTATTTTTGAATGAAAAAGGAGAATCCGGGAGAGTCATGAGGTTATTCCTAGCCTATTAGTGTGTTTAAATCATCAATGACCTGATTATAGCTGTCGATTGCAGCTGACCTCCAAGCGTTTCTAAGATTCTCCTTGAAGTCAGCGTCAGTTGTTAGCCTCTCATTGATGCTCTGAGCGTACTCCTGCGTAAACGTCACCATGTTTCCCGTTACAGGGTCTTTGAACTGCAGCGTCAATGGGTCACCGATTTTAGCCGCCAGCTGTTGGAACTGTTCATGCGTGATCTTTCCAGCAGCCTCTGCGTCCACTAGTTGAACCCATGCGTCAATCAAGTCCTGCTGCGCCTCAACCAACGTTCCTTTGAAGTAAAACATCATCGATGTCTCGTAGCTTAGGGCTAGATCGTCGCTAAACTCGATTGTGATAGCTTTCATGGTATTATCATAGCTGTCTACCAGATCCTGTCTCGTCTGACCTACATCGGTGTTGAATACATCCGCGTTTATGGGCATCCTGTTTATCGCCGGGTCTAGCCATATTTCCTGTC
>CAYTVK010000147.1:0-5621 GCA_964441725.1 uncultured Candidatus Bathyarchaeia archaeon
AAACACGGAGTAATGGTAACAAATACCCCAGACGTGCTTACAGATACCACGGCAGACTGCGCATTCATGCTCCTAATGGCAATTAGCCGTAGACTTGTTGAGGTAGATAAATATGTTCGAGATGGGAAATGGGTCAAGGCATGGGGGCCGAAGATGCTTCTCGGCTCAGACATACATGATAAAACTTTGGGAATAATTGGACTTGGAAGAATAGGGAAGGCATTGGTCCCACGCGCAGAGGGATTCAATATGAAAATACTCTATCATGATAACTACAGAAACTCTGAAGCAGAGAAGGAATACGGAATAGAGTACAGAAGCTTTGATGACCTTCTAGCTGAAAGTGATTACATAAGTCTCCATGTGCCATTAACCGAAGGGACCAAACACCTGATTGGAGAACCTGAATTAAAGAAGATGAAAAAGACTGCTTTCCTCATCAACACCTCCAGAGGACCCGTAGTAGATGAGAACGCGCTGGCTAAGGCTCTGAAAGAGCATTGGATTGCTGGGGCTGGTTTAGATGTTCACGATAAGGAACCTACAGATCTAACTGATCCCTTATTGAAACTGGATAATGTGATTGTGACTCCGCATATTGGAAGCGCTACTACTGAGACCCGATTAGCTATGGCGATGAGAGCAGCAACTAACCTTACAGCTGCCCTAAAAGGTGAGAAGCCACGTGATCTCGTAAACCCAGATGTATTAGAGTAAAAAGTTACTTTTTACAACAATTTTAATGCACAATACCCCTAGGGTAAACCATTTGAAAATATCATGTAATTTTACAGCATATTTGCTTCAAAGAAAATTTTCAACTTTGTTTTCGTTAAGTCAAACAAGATAATAAAAAACCGCGTTTCGTCTCAACATTCTGAGACAAAGAGACTATAATTCACCTCTATCATGCCTCTCACCCAGAACCTTAAGCATATCAGCCACCATAGCATCGAGATCATAATCCGGAGACCATCCCCACTCCTCACGGGCAGCGCTATCATCAATAGATTTTGGCCAAGAATCAGCTATCTTTTGTCTAAAATCGGGTTTATACTTGATCTTAAACTCAGGAATATGTGTTTTTATAGCTGCAGCAAGCTCTGCTGGATTGAAGCTCAAAGCACCTAGGTTGAAATCTGTATGGTGTTTCAGATTCTCAACAGGGGCAGTCATCAGCTCTTTGAAGGCTTTGAGACAATCAGGCATATAGATCATAGGCAATGTCGAGTCTGGTTTAAGGAAACAAGTGTATTCTTGATGCTTGATTGCCCCATAAAATATCTCCACAGCATAATCGGTTGTTCCACCTCCGGGTGGTGCGACGTTACTTATTACTCCGGGAAGCCTAGCCCCGCGTACATCCACTCCCCATTTCTCAAAATAGTAGTTACCGAGTAACTCTCCAACGACCTTGGTTATCCCGTAGATGGTTTTTGGTTTTAGCACTGTGTTTTGAGGCGTATTGATTTTGGGCGTATCTGGACCAAACGCAGCTATACTACTTGGATTAAAAACCTTCGAGACATGCCCTTCCTTCGTGATAGTCATCACATTACAGAAGCCATCGATGTTAATTTTCCAAGCCAAATCGGGCCTCTTTTCCCCGGCTGCGCTTAATATTGCGGCTAGATGATAGATAGTGTCAATATCATATTGCTTGATGAGAGAACGTAATCTGTCTTGATCGAGTACATCGAGTTTCTCATACTCTCCATGGAAATCTTCTCGCGGGTCTTTGATGTCCGTGGCTAGTACATTGTCTCGGCCATAAGTTTTCTGCAGTTCCTCTGTTAGCTCTGAGCCTATCTGCCCCATGGCCCCAGTGATTAAAATCCTTCTAACATCTCCACCCATTAAAATCAATATGAATCTTGGTTCTTGTGTTTAAAACAGTTACCATATATAAGCCACAGTACCTGTTTTTAAGTAAAATACGGTGTTTTGTCTCGTCATATTGTGACAAAGAGCGGTTTTTATCGGAAAAAATTAAACATAAGCCAAGATAACAACTCTATGAAGGTTATGCTATGAGAGATCCAACAAGTTTTCTCCAAAAAGAGTACCAAGAATTAGTCGATAAAGCACTAGACTGGAGGCTCAAAGAACTCCAAGGGGCAAGTGAACCCGTCACAATGGTTGATGGAAGAGAGGTACTTGTGCTCTGTACCAATAACTATCTGGGGTTAGCTACACATCCGAGGCTTAAACAGGCTGCGATAGATGCTATAGAGAAGTATGGAGTAGGTTCAGGTGCTGTACGAGCCATCAGCGGAAACATGGATGTGCATGTAGAGTTAGAGGAACGTCTGGCTAAGTTCAAGAACGCTGAGGCTAGCCTTACTTACCCAACTGGTTTCATGGTTAATAGCGGTTTGATACCTCAACTTGTGGGAGAAGGTGATTTGATAATCAGTGATGAACTTAACCACGGTAGTATCATAGATGGAGTGCGACTCAGTAGGGCAGATCGTGGCGTCTACAAACATAATAACATGAATGATCTGGCGCAGAAACTGGAGGAAGCAGAAAAAAACAATCCAAGACGGATTCTGATCATCACAGACGGTGTCTTTAGCATGGATGGAGACATGGCTTCCCTCGATATGGTGGTGAAACATGGGAAGAAACATGGAGCCATAATCTATGTAGACGATGCTCACGGAGAAGGCGTACTGGGAAAAGGTGGAAGAGGAATTGTAAGCCACTTCAATCTGACCCACAAGGATGTACAGGTAGAGATGGGTACATTCAGCAAAGCCTATGGAACAATAGGCGGCCACATCTCAGGCTCAGAGAGCCTAGTAAAATTCGCGTATAACAAGAGCAGAACCTGGTTGCTCAGCAGTTCGCATCCGCCAGCCATAGCCGCAGCCACTATCGCCGCAATTGATGTCCTTGAAACAGAGCCACAGCACGTGGATAACCTCTGGAAGAACACTCGATATTTCAAGAAAGCAGTAGACGACCTAGGGTTCAACACGGGGCATAGTCAGACCCCAATCATCCCAATAATCGTAGGCGAAAGCCATAAAGCAAAAACACTGGCCGATGAACTCTATAAGCAAGGGGTATACGTAGTGCCCATTGTTTTCCCCATGGTTGCCCGAGACCTTTCAAGAATCAGGGTTCAAATGCACGCAAAACTCACTACAGAGCAGTTGGACTCAGTGATCGCTAAGATAGAGCAGATTGGACGAAAATTAGAGATAATTTAGGGGCAAATACCCCCTACCCTATTTCATTAAAAGATCTCTTGTAATTTATGTATCAAAGAACGCTGTTAATGGTGTTCCTTTTTTCTGTTTCAATATGTCTGAGCATTCCTGTGGAGACAGGGCTTTGAACTCGTACCCAAACTCTTCTAGTAACTCCAAACCATTATCTGTTATTTCAGGAGCCACCAGTATAGCACGGACTGTTCGATTTGCATCCAAGTCTATTACAGCCATGTATTTTTTCAGCTGCTGCACGGCTTTCTTGTTTGCCTTAACTCTCTTTATCTCAACAACAGTTAAGACTCCATTTGCGTCATATCCAATTATATCAATAAAGCCTGGGTCCACAGCCATCTCCTTAGTCATTGGTCTGAACCCTGCTTCCAGTATGTCTGGTTTAAAGAGTATGGCTTCCTGCATCTCCTTTTCGGATGCGTATAGGTTGAATTCACCATTATCTACCAGGTCCAGCACCGACACAAGCTGGAGTTCAGTGAAAGTAATCACCATGGATTCCCTTTCTTTACGCCGGTAGACGCGGACAATAAGACCCTCCTCCAGTAGCTTTGTGTTGAATATACTGCCTGATGGCTGCCAGTTCACAGGTGAATAATCCTTTGGGCGATGAATCAAAGCTGACCCATCTGGCTTGAAGATAACAAGCCGATCCCCCGCTTCCAGCTTGCTGCTTGCCCTGCCATCATAGTCAACGCTGCATTTTCCAGCGATTACAACTGTCCTATGTCTGGATATACCTGATTTTATGATCCTTTCTGCCTCTTTCAGAGGTGGGTTTTGAAGCATTATTTGTCGCGGGGGAGACTCCATTGGTTTATCCAACTTCAGTTATTATGGTGGTCCAAGCTGCATTCATCTTCTGATCATACAGTTTCAGATGAGAAGGCGCATCATCGAGGAGGAAAGTACCATGACCTGGATACAGTCTCAGTGGATTGATTTCCACGAGCTTTTTAATACTCTTTTTCCAGTCGTCCAACGAGAAACCGGGACCGTTGATGTAACCTAGTCTACCTGAGGCTCCAGCTATGTCTCCGCATAACAGACTCTTGACTCCATCTTTTTCGAGTAAGAAACTGATACATCCAGGCGTATGACCGGGATTATGGACTACCTTGAGCTCAACTTCTCCAACTTTAACAGTGTCTCCGTCATCAACTGTTTCATCAATTGGTACAGCCTTGAACTCCAGCCCCCATTGTTGAGCCATATCGTACAAACTATACTCATTCAATGTCTCAATTGCTTCACGGTCAGCTGGATGACATAATATCTCAGAGCCTGTTTCGGTCTTGATGTCATAGTTACCTCCAATATGGTCGAAGTGGCTGTGGGTGATCAGAGTCTTTGTTATCTTCTTTGGGTTTAATCCGTCTTTTTTTATGTTTTCAAGAATCGCTGGGACACCGTATCCTCCACCAGTGTCTATCAAAGCCAGTTCGTCTTCCCCATCAACAAGATACACGTTACAGTCGCCGCTTGGAGACAGTCCATACCCGGAGCCACCTTCAAGATAGATGTTTTCAGTGAGTTTCATTATACCACGCAAACTAAGTCCTGCAGATTTTTAATAGATTTCCCCTCAAAAACGTTGATCCCCCACTGTTTTTCATTATGGATATGGTTCGTATCCACGCATCATGATCGATCCTTCGATCCCCCCCTTTTATGGCATTGTGTTTTTACATCATCTTGTACATCGTATACTTAAGGTACGAAAGATCGAAGAAACTTCGATGAATTTCATTGACGCCTTATAATAAATATACCTTCAAGATTATAGACGCAGATCACATCCAAATAACCAAAGTGTCATTTGAGGATGAGTTGGTGTTTGAGACGCATGCAACACAATGAAGTTGCGCCAACATTGTAGACTGATAATAAAAAAGATTGAGTGGTTTACTTTTCGTCAAACAGTGCCTTGAAACGGGTTTCCATGTCAGGGTAATAGTTGGCGTTAAACTCGTCAAGTTTCTCAGGATGCGTCAGCTTTACGTGGAAGCGAACTCCTCCGGGGCTTGCGGATTTTCTTTCACAGTAGGGGCATTGAAATTGTACCATTTGTTCAGCCAATATACCAACTCCATTTAATTATTGTATATACCAGTTATAACAGTTTTGAGCCTCAAGATTCAAAAACATGAATTTGTTCATTATTTTTCATTGATCTAGTGATATAAACATAATATGTATTGAAAATTGAATGTTTTATTGTTCAGCTATTTCCGGTTCATCTACAACGAGAATAAACAATATACCGATAATAATTAGTGCAACAGTCAGTATTATCCAGGGTAACGAGCTATTATAGTTATACAGATAGCCGCTCAAAAAGGTGCCAATAGTCTGCATAGCCATACCGAGTACGCCGCTACCATAGGC
>CAYTVK010000148.1:0-5619 GCA_964441725.1 uncultured Candidatus Bathyarchaeia archaeon
GATTCATGAGCGTATTTATGAAGTACGTCGTACCCGTGATGAGCGGATTAATGGCTGGATATGGATACAGAAATCCCTGGAGTAACCTTTATCTGACCTTCGAGAAGCTTCCAGCCAACAATGTACTCGTGGCGATTATCGGTGACAACGTCAAGGTTGTGGATCGAATAGAAAAGATACTAGGTGCTTTAGTGATTATTATGGGCGTTAAGGCGGTGAATTAATTGAAGAAACAATATTCCCTTTGGGGTAGTTTTAATAATTTCCCCCTATGTACTTTGATGAAAGAGTTCCATCACTAGGAGCGTAAAGAAGATAACAATCAAAGACCGAAAACATCAGCTTGCCTTCATCAACGAGACCCTTAAAGGACTGGATCTCACTTACATTCACCCGCTCCTAGCAACCACAACAAAATACGCGATATCAACTGGTGGAAAGAGACTGCGGCCATTGATCGCGATCCTATGCGCAGAGATGCTAGGTGGAGACTACAAGGATACTCGAGATATGTTCCTCGCCTTAGAGCTTATCCACAACGCTACCCTCGTCCATGACGACATCATTGATGAGGACCTGTATCGTAGGGGAGAGCCCTCGCTTTTCTCGGAGCATGGCGTTAAGAAGGCGGTTCTCACAGGAGACGCATTGCTGAGTATGGGACTTATGCATGCATCCAAGACAGGGAAACCTGAGATAGTTGGATGGCTTGCAGAGACCGCCCTTAAGATGGTGCAGGGTATCACAGTTCAGAACCAGTATAAGCGGAAAATAATGTCAGTCGATGAATACCTGTATATGAATTACCTGAAAAGTGGCAGTCTCTTTGAGGCCGCTGGAGCACTAGGTGGAATCGCTGGCTCCAATAAGTCTGAAGATGTGAAGAATTTAGCACAGTTTGGTAAATTTTTCGGAAACGCGTATCAGATTAGAGATGATATCATTGATACGTTTACTCCGAAGGGTAGTGATAATTCACCCAATAATGACTTGTTGAACGGTGACCCTTCTCTTCTTCTGTTGTACGCCGTAGATTCATCAAAGATAGATACTGATGATAAAATCCAGTTATTATCAATATATCAGGGTGACACAACCGATCTGAACGTAGACTTTATACGTCGAATCTATGAGGAAACCGGAGCCCTCCAGAAGTCTATTGATAAGATGGAGGAGTTCGCTTCCTTGGCTGGATCAATATTGGAGAGGTACCCTGAGTCTGATGCGAGGGATTCACTTTACGAGTTACTTGACCAGTATAATCACAACTTCAGCGACAGCTTAGATACATTATCATTCGAATTCATCAATGCCCAATAAACCCGGAGCGATCAACATGAATTACCCAGAAAACAACCAAAAATATGATATTATAATAATTGGGGCAGGACCAGCTGGTTCAAGCGCGGCAAAAGCAGCAGCAGAGAACGGCGCTAACGTTCTGCTTGTTGAACGAGAGCTTGAGATAGGTGTTCCAGATAAATGCGGAGAGTTTGTGCCTGCTCTTGAGGAGATGAAGAAGCTTGCGCCTAATGTCCCTAATCTGGAGTTGATGTTTGATCCACCTAAGCACTGTACAGTGAATCACACAAAGTACGTGAACTTTGTTTTCCCAAACGGAGTTGAATTCCCAGTCAACTTCAAGGGAGTAGTAGTTGAACGTAAGCTATTTGATAAACATCTAGCCAATGAAGCGGGTCGGGCAGGGGCTCAGATTCTTCCTTTTACACAGGCAATCAAGCTTCTGGATGATGGAGTCAGAGTTCGCACTGGTGGACAGGTCTTTGATCTTAAAGCAGATGTGGTTATTGGGGCTGATGGAGCATATTCGTTGATTGCGCGGGAAGCAGGGTTACCCATATCTACCGATCCCATTGATTATGGCGTAGGTTACCAGTTTGAGATGGTTAACGTCGATCATGACCCCGACTATGTGGACATGTATCTCGGAGAAGACATAGCTCCAGGAACCTATGCTTGGATAATCCCCAAAGGGAACGATGTGGCAAATGTGGGAACAGGTGTAAGAACAACCTTCATGCAGAAGGGCATGACAATCAGGGACTATCAGAGAAACCTCATTATGAACCACCCTATAACCTCTAAGAAGCTGAAAAACGCTGTCCCGACAGCGGTTAAGGCAGGGAACATACCTGTTGGTGGACCCATTGAGAAAACCACAACGGATCGAGTGATAGCTGTGGGTGATGCCGGTGGTCATACTATACCTACTGTTGGCGGTGGCGTTCCCTCCGGTTTGATTATCGGTAAGATAGCCGGTCAGGTAGCTGCAGCCCATGTACATGATGGTAAGCCTCTGAGTGATTTTGACGCTGCTTGGAAGGAGCAGATGGGAGATGTTCTCTATACCAGTCTCAGGTTGCGTAAGATGAGTGACGTTGTCTTCAGAAGCAAGAGAATGATTGACGTAGTTACGAAGCTTGACTGGCTTACAAAGGATACTATTTCCAAGTTTATCTACTGTAAGATGGATGCAAAGATGAGGCTCATCGAGAGGGCATTAAAGTCAGGGGAATTACAAAAACTATTGTAATTTTTTAATTAAAAAAATTAATTGTGACAGCTTGTGCAGCTGACTGGTGAATAGTGGTCAACTTTATCCACGTGGCATGACACACATGTATCTCTTATTGAGATATCTTCATGAGGTACGTGGCAACTGGTACAGTCGGTGTGTAGTGCTATATCGTGCAGTCCTCCTGAGACATCTTTATGGCATGTTGTGCAGTCTAGCACTGTTACTGTGCCGTGTGGGTTATGACAGTTTGTACATGTGGTGTTTTCATGGGCGCCTTCAGGCATAGAGAGTGTTAATGTTCTATCAGCGTGGCATTGTAAACAGTCTGCTCTTTGTGGGATTAAGTTTGTTCCGTTGGCGAGGAAGTTGTGACATGTTATACAGTTTGTCTGCATAGCCTCTGTTGCGTGTACTTTTTCTACATCATGGCATTGTAGACACGTCTCTTCTGGAGGCTCAAATACGTGAAGATTCAAACCATGGCATTCAGTACATTCAGCGGTATGGTTAGACCCATATGTGTGGACCTTGTGACCTGCGGTATTGACCACTTGTAGCCATTGAGGATCGTTACTTGCGTGGCATGTCTCGCACATCGAGTTTTCGATTACGACTGGCTTAGTTACCTTATCTGGGTTCTTTGTGAGTACGTCATAGACGTGCTGCATGCTTTCAGCCATTGTTGCCTCATGGCAGTCGTGGCAGTTGAGATCATGCATGGCGCTTGCTTGCCATGAGTCATATGCTGAGTTCATTAGGTGACAACTTGTACAGAACTTAGGGTTGTTCTGTGTATAATCAAAGATGTATAATGATGGAATCGCAATTACGAGTATTACGATTAAGATTATAACCTGATTTCTCCTAGTCATCTCTGGAATTTTCATAATTCAGACCTCAAATCTTTTAATCCACGCGTTATTCCAATATAATGTTTGTTATTCTTAATTATTTTCGGCCATAATATATTCCACTATTAATATCCTTGATTTTGTATTATTCTTAAAATACTAACATCTAGACGTTACAATCTGTATAATAAATAGATCAAATTGTAAAAATAGAACTAAATAAACATAACATAAAGGACATTCAGTAGTTCACCCAACGTTAGAAGAATCCCAAAGTGAAGCGCGAGCTGTGCCGTCTGCTGGTCTGATGTCAGTGGTACTTTTTCGCTGAATGTTTTGACTATGTTTAATGCCTCTCTTATTGAGATGAATGAGATTAATGCAAAGGGTGAAAACACTCCAACGAGGATGAGTATGATGGTTGTTATGTAGGCTGACGCGAGTATAGTCTTGTAGTACTGCATTCCAGTGGATTCATGTTTCTCGGTCGCCACGGTGGATATGCCTACTTTCGAGTCATAGTCCTTGTCTCGAATGTTATTAGCTAGTAGAACCAAAGCCACAAGTAATCCTATTGGTATAGCGGCGAACATCGAGTCCCATGAGAATACTCCAGTAATAGCGTAGAATGCTCCTCCAACCATCAGTGGACCGAAGGCTAGGAAGACGCTTATCTCACCTACAGAATGATGCTTGAGCTTGATAGGGTCTGCGGTATAGAATACCCCCAGTAAGACACCGAGACCACTGAAAACCATCACTAGCAATCCTTGAAGCCATGTAAGGTAGAGTGCTATTGTGAGTCCTACTGCGTAGAGGCTGAATACTACTAGTTTGTAGGTTTTCTTGTCCACTTCTCCGAAAAGCAGTGGATGAGGCCTGTATTGTGCAGTAGGCGCGTTCTCATCGACGCCATGCTTCACATCGTACCAGTCGTTTGCCATGTTAGCCGCTGTGTGAGCTATGAGTAATCCAATCATCGTTAAAAGGAACAACAAGATATTGAAACTACCATAAGTAAAAGCCAAAATGCCTGCCAAGCACGTTGCGACGAAGGTCATAACCAGTGACCATGGTCGCGTCGCGATGAACCATGTGCCGATTGACATAGTCCGTATGTATCTTTGCTTGAATATATGTCTCATTATTTTAATGGGAGGAAGACGAATATTAGCTCGGTCCATATGATGTGGGAAAAGGTTACTACCCATATTGAATCAGTGTATTTGTAGAGGATTCCCCATGTTAATCCAGCTATGAGTGCCGCGAATACCAGAGGTAGATTGAGTGTAGAGATGTGAATAGCCGCATAAAGCATGGATGTAACTACTACTCCTAACCTGTCGAGGCTGGTAACCATGTTGCGCTGGATATACCCCCTCCAGAAGTATTCCTCGCAGAAGCTTGTGATTAACAGAAGAGATGCAGGAAGAAGTAGCGAAATCTCGTTTCTGAACTCGTAGACATTTAACGCTCCCGCCTCAACGAAGGGTCTGAAAACGTGATAACCGATGAAAAACAGGGCATAGAGGAGAATACCTGATGTGACGCCCCAAATGAAATCATTTGCCTTTGGCGTTTTTATTTGTGCCCTTTTCTTCTTCGAAAAATAGGCGTATGTTGCCAAGCTGATTGAGGCCGCCGTAACCCTGTACCAGAAACTAATCAATAGGTCCGTGAGGAATACAAAATACCATAAAATGAAAGCCAGCAGTATCCCAATGTAGATTCGGGTGTTTTTAGGCTGCTTCAAAGGTATCATCCCTAAGACTATGGTTCTCTTCTTGAATGCTTCTCTCTGATCTCTATTTTTTTAGTGTTGGGAGTCTGTAGAGATAAACTGAGACACCTATTGCGATTGTGTACATTAAGGCTATGAGATAGATATTAGTGATGAAAAAATAAACTGAAACAGAGATGGCGAGCCACATCATCACGATCGCCCTGATTTTAGTGGACGGGGTTATTCCTCTTCCCTCTTGATAGTTCTGTATTGTTGGCCCAAATTTCTCATTTGATATGACCCACTCATAGATTTTTGTTGAACTTCTGAAGAAGCACCAGGCAGACAATAAGATGAATGGAGTGGTTGGCAGTACTGGTAAGAATACTCCAATAACACCGGCTGCAAGGGCTATGATTCCTACGATGAAGTAGATGCCTTTCTTTAAAGATGATGTTATAGAGTGTTCTTCGGAGCCTTGCATATTATTTCACTGCACATTCATT
>CAYTVK010000149.1:0-5617 GCA_964441725.1 uncultured Candidatus Bathyarchaeia archaeon
TTTCGAAGATGAGCGGGGATAGTGATCTGGCCTTTGCTCGTAACACTTAGCTCAGTCATACACTTCACTTGGTATTACGTGGTATATGGTATTACATAAACATGGTATTCAACAACCACTCGAAGTATCAAGTGTTCTCCCCGTGCTTGAGAAGACAGGTTTCGGGTTCTGCAGAAGGTCTATGACTGAGCCAGCCATGGTCTTGGCTGCGAAGATAAGGCTCTTGTGACCGATCCCTGTATTGATCTTAAGTCTTTTCCTGCCAAGTGACTCCTCTGCTGACTCCTTCTAGGCGGGCTTGGGCCATTATCGTGCATTCACATAGGGGGCCTAGTATGTGGATGTTTCCATGTTTCAGTTTGGTGTGGGGTATATGGCCGTTTATCCGTCCGTATCTCTGTGTATATTATGGAGGTCTATTGTTGGCGTGGTTTATTTCACTGTGACGCACTTCGCCAGGTTCCGTGGCTTGTCTGGGTCTGCTCCTCGTAGTACTGCGAGCTGGTACGCATGTATCGGTATTGGTCTGGGTAATGGGTTATGTTCATCTATGTCTGATAGTTTTAGGTAGTTGAATATTTTTAACAAAGAAATCTGTTTTGTTGATGTGTTTTATCCATGAACGTGGGTTATTATTAGATACCTAGAAGTATTTTTATCGCGTTTTGGGTGTTGTAGACATCTATTATGCCTTCGTCTCTTATCTTGTTATAGTGGTGGTCGTCGGTTATCATTGTTGAGCTTGATTGTAGGCACGCTGCCGCGTGGTAGATGTCTGATAGATCATCTGTGGCCATGTATTGTCGGCATATTTTCAGGTATTTTTCCTCGACGTTGATGAAGGTTATCTTTGAGGCTATGGCTTGGAGGAGTGTAGCTGCTGTCTCTGATGGGTATGTTTCGGCGTACCGGATCATTTCCTCGATGAGGTACTGGTCTCCCACGAGTTGGGTGTTTTTATCGATTATGAGATGTATGATTGGTTTGAGTGTTCCTGTGGTTCTGGTTGGGTTAATTATGGCTGCCACGAAGACGTTATTGTCCAATAGATAGCTCTGGGTGCTGCTTGGCGATCTTATCGTTGATCTCTCTCCTGATCTGTCTTGCGATTTCTTCTACATCTACGTCTTTTAGTTCGGTTTCGAGTCTTTTGGCTATCTCGTCTACGTTGAGGGGAGTTATGGTTAGTTTGCCGTTTCTTTTTATTAGGATTAGCCGAGTTTTTGCGTGGATGTCTAGTTCTTCGCGTAGTTTCTTGGGAAGGACTATTCTGCCTGATTTATCGACCTCGACTATTTCTGCCATTTTACCATCATGTTTATGGACGGCTTTATGGTATATATGTCTATTTGAGTTTATTTTTGACTGTTTTCTATTTTTTTTTATTTCACGGTGGCGCTTTTGGCTAGGTTCCATGGTTTGGGTAGTTTGACTCTTCTTCCGAATACGGTGAAGACCATACTGGATAAGGTGGATACAGAAACGGTTATTGGTCTAGGTACTGATGTGGGGTCTTCTATTCCAAGCGAATACTTCAGGATGAGAGGCATGCCCATGAATCGAGACACCGCCTGCTATCTTGTTATGAAGACCCTCGGTGAACATAATCGCTGGTTCACCTCCTCATACCATTAGGGGGGTAGGCCATATTTTTATTGGAGGTCTAATCTGGGTGAACGGTGGATGTTTTTTGTGGAGGCGAATATCAGGGCTTTTTATCGGGATACCCTGGGCGTGGAGGTTGAGTGTAATAGGATCGAGAGCAACCTACAGATATTGCTCTGAATACTGGGTCACTAATCGTGCTCACACAGCGAGGCGAATATTAAAAGATAGGCTGAGTATCGGCGCCTAAAACTTATCCCAGTTAGGATACGGTTTATATTCAGGGATTCATAGATTTTCTACGAGCCTGCTGCACCCTCCGATATAAAAACCGGCTAGAAGCATCAATTAGGCGGGCTCAATATTCTTCGAATAATCGGAGTTATGAATGATTTTCTAGCAGTTAGTATCAATTTATGGGGTTATAAGACGCGTCATTGGTTTATTTTATTTAAAACGTGCATGCAAATGGATGTTATTCATTTCTAAGCGCTTCCACTGGGTTTAGTCGTGATGCACTCCATGCAGGGTAAATGCCTGAGACCACTGAGGTAATAACAGAAAAACCCACAACCAATAAACCAAGGCTTAAAGTAGGAACAGCCTTAACCCCAACAATGTTTCCAATAACGCCACTGAGAACAAACCCAAAAGCAGCACCCAGAACCCCGCCTATGATGCCTGTAAACGCTGCCTCACTCATAAACAAAACAAGGATATCCAGGCTTTTCGCGCCAATAGCCTTCATGGTTCCAATCTCTTTGGTACGCTCCATCACACTTACAATCATAGTGTTAACTATACCCACACCGGCTACGAGTAAACTAATAGCGGCGACACCTCCAAGAACAGCCTCAATTGTGCCTATCACTTGGTTAACCATACTCATGGCTGCTGCAGCGGTCATAGCCATGACGCCGTCAATATTATTCTCTATCTCCCCAGCCACTGAGTCCACGTTACTTGAATCATCAACAAGAACCTGAATAGTACTATAATCTCCGCCTGCCTCAAAAAACTGGTCACAGGTATTCAAAGGAATGTAGACCGCGTTATTTGACCCAGAGAAGCCTCCGCCTGAATCCTCTAAGATGCCGACAATACGCAGAGTTAGCTCCTTTTGAACACCGCCGACGTTTGCCGTTATCTTAATTCTGTCCCCTGCCTTAAAGACAGGAGCCTTTGTTATATCGGGGTATGCGATGCTGAAACCGATTAAAGCTCCGGCTTTATCACTTCTGATTATTGGCCTACCCTCTTCAACCTTTGTCGCTGAGTTAATCTCAAAATAGTGCTCTGTGACCCCGGTTACTGAGCAATAATACGTGCCGCCTTTAACCTGGTAACTGACTGTACCGCCTGAGATCGTGGGTGAAACAAGATTAACGTGAGCAATTTTGTCAATTAAAGCGGCATCTCTCCAATCCAGTTTAACTCCTCTACTGCTCTGGAAACTACCCCCGGAGCTAGGTCTCATATCCGGCATTACAGTAATACTCGTGACGCCGAAGCCACTCATCTGGTTATTTATCTCGCTGCTCATACCCTGGGTTATGGAGATTAGGCCTGTTATCGCTGCGCAGCCGATGAGTATTCCGATAAGATTCAGGGCAAACCTGAATTTACGGGCAGATACACCTTCAACTGACATAGTTAAAATATCTATGATGTCCATTAACCCGCCTCTTAATGAGTTTCCTCGTGTGTGCTTATCTTGGTTATAACCTGCTGACCAGAACAATCCGTGCATGGGCCACTATTTTTATAGATATAATCCCCACGCATGAAAGGTCTCTCGGTTTTCTTCTCGCATTGAGTGCATTCTACTGTGGTGAATACTTCTTTAGGGGAGTCACTTTTTGGTCCAGTAACTTTCAGGAGTTTAAATAAGCGATACCCAACAACAACGAAGGCACCAAGGCCTGCACCAATGTACATGAAAGAAGTGAACAAATCATTACCGCTTAACGTCTGGAGACCAATATAAACGAGAAACACAGATACAGCTCCCAGAAGCAGCATGATGCCTATTATGATTTTATTTGATCGCGTTTGGGTCATTGAGCCACCCCAATAGTGTTACCGATACCAGCAACTATCACCGTATCACCCTCCACGCTGTAATCCGTGATGAGTTTTTTCACAGACTCAAGCGCCTTATCTGTGGCATTAAAAAGTGGTTCAGTGAGAGGCGAGACCACGTGCTCCATTCCCTGCTTGATTACGACAGCGTGCATCGGCACACCATGCTCAAACGCCACCTTCTCGATCTTGTATTTCTCAACACCAAGACCACCTATTGCGGCTCCTACGCCTTCGGCTAGCTCTCCGGCTTCCTCGCCTTCAAGCTTACCAGCCGCATCAATGGTGATTAGCATGGATACCTTTCCCATGTTTTCGTTTAACAGGTTATTAATCGCGTCACCGGGTTTTCCAACGTTGCCTCCTGGGCCAAGTGCCTTGGTGACCAACAGACGACGCCCCATGTATGTGACTTCGCCCATCACCATATCTTTCGCGACCAGCTTGACTTCACTACCATGCATTAGTTTCGCTGCGACTATGGGGCCCACACTGTCTCCTATGGGGGTTCCTTCACTGAAGGCCTGTAGAGCAGGAGTATATGCCGCGACTAGCTCCTCAAGTTGAGGGAGAATCATCTGTATCTGCATTATCGCGTAGATGTTCATGGTCTTCTTGCCGAGCAGATAGTAGTGCCTTATGATCTTGTAAATCGAGTTAAGCGAAAGAGACACTTCAAGAAGGTTTTCAATATTATGCTGCTCCGCCTCTGTGGCGTTTGGGGCCATCTTCTGCACTTCTCTCTCGAACGTAAACTCGCCTACATCAAGTATCTTACCGAGTTTATCCACTACACCCGCTGGGTCCATGTTCACTGGCTCTATCATAAAATGGTTCATGAAACGATCTACCTGTGGGGTTGGGTCTCGTTCTGGTTTTCCGATCTCCTTAATGGCTTCTATCGCGGTGGCTCTGCTTTTCATGCTTATAGCTTTCACTTTTTTCATAGTGGTTTCTACTTGTCGTAGCATGATCATGGTTTGGATTCGTTGAGCGTAGAACAGGTAGATGATGAATACTAGGCTGTATAGTGTTTGAAGTATGGTTCCCAGTGTATTCTGTTGTACTGCTTGACTTACTTCAGAGGCTATCATGTTTTTCTTTCTCTTGTTGACTGGTCTTATTACCCACATTACTATGTAGTGCGCTACATATGTATGATTCAACTTACGTAGGAACCTACATATTTAAATATTGTTTAAGCCATTCAGAAAGAGAACACGTAGTGACAAGTTTAGAATACGTGGTTCTCTGTTACGGATAACGGGTGTTAACGAAGTGATGAAATCTAAGGCATCTGCGATAAAGAGCGCAAGCCCGCTTCAGTTTCTAATACTTCTACTCTTAACTAATGGACCAAAATATGGTTATGAGGTACTAACCAAGATACAGGAGGACCTTGGTGAACACTGGGATATAAAATCGGGGACAATATACCCTACTCTTCGGAGTCTGGAGAGGCAGAAGATCGTCTCCACGCAGACGATTGATGAAAAAGACTTCTACAGCCTGACGGAATATGGAGAAGGCATCGTTCACGACTTTGTGAGCAGATTCCGTGAAGAACTGGACTTCACCAGCACATATTTTCAGGTGATGTTAAAATATATGTCCCCCAGCATCCAGTTGAGGTTCATAGATGGG
Source organism: uncultured Candidatus Bathyarchaeia archaeon (assembly GCA_964441725.1). Taxonomy (GTDB): domain Archaea; phylum Thermoproteota; class Bathyarchaeia; order TCS64; family TCS64; genus RBG-16-57-9. The sequence goes on from CAYTVK010000149.1 coordinate 5,332, forward strand.
ATGCTGGAGTATGAACCAAAATTTGAGATGATTGACATCCTTGACCCGATCCTTAAAGACCCGTTACTGAGTGAAAAGAAGATAAAACTAATAGATCAAATGTTAAATCAAGCCGAGGCAAACATCCTTCTGCTCAAAAAACTGAAAGAACACATTCAACAAAGAAGTTAATACCCTTGAATACGCTTGTATCATGTAACAATGCGTTTGAATTTCCCGCAGTATAACAAAGGCGTGCGCCAGCTTGTTGCTATATTGGTTAAAAATGGTATTATTCCTTTTTTTG
>CAYTVK010000150.1:0-5599 GCA_964441725.1 uncultured Candidatus Bathyarchaeia archaeon
TGAACTAATTGAACATGCTGTAATAAAAAACATGAGTGAAGCTAGTATTACTATGATTTCTTTTCTTTGGGATTTCATTCACACACTTCCCAATGTTAATTTCTTTCATCAATATTTAACATTTATTTTTGTAAAAAATTACAAGTCAAAAAGCCTTAACGGATGGAATTAAATCTATATATTCAAATACGTTTGTTACACCGTGAGAAATTCAATATCATTGTTACATGAGAATCACCCATCTCATAACATGAAATTTTATTTGATATTAAATATTAAATACAAGTTAGATGATCATTAAAATGGTTGAGAGTGTGAAAAAACTAAAGAAAACCAGTTTAATTTTATTATTTTCAATGTCTGTTTTTATTATGACTTGTGGACCTCTATTTGTACAAGCGTTCGAATTAATGGGTCCAATTTGGGCTTCCATATATACCGATCCCTTAAGATACTATGACACTAGTGGGTATGGTGAAGTACAGCAACAAGCGATTGGAACAATGCAGTCAGTGATATTACTTTGTCAACAGGCCCATCGACTTGTATATATAAAATAATAAAAGCTGATGACTCCGATGTTGATTGGGATGGCGAGACAGATTGGGCTGCAACATTTGGCTTTTTTTACAAATGTGATGTTTACATAAACCATTTTTATGTAAAAACCTATAACTCCGATGTCAGAAAATCTGTGATCAGTCATGAAATGGGTCATGCTTTCGGTTTGGATGATAGGACAAATGTTGGCGTGATAATGAATGGCGCCACATACGGCGTTGGTAGCAGATGTGGCACATATAGCATATACACACCACAAGCTGATGATGCAAACGGAGTAGATTATCTCTATTGAGGATGATGACGATGAGAGAAAAACAGGTATACACGATATCAGCGATCCTTATACTATGCAGTATTGGTTCATTGTTCGTCAATACTCAAACACAGCACAACATTCAAGCATCTTGGTCATATGCATATTCTGATGTCCAAGAACTTGCAGACAAATCTGATTTGATTATCAAAGGCAATGTAATATCCTCTGTGACGTTAGAAAATGAATTCTCTAAGAATGATCTCCTATTTACCTCTCACACAGTTGAGGTAATTGAGGTAATAAAAGGATACGTGGAGACCAAGAATATTGAAATAATTCAAACAGGAGGAGAGACGAAAAATGAGTACTCCTCAGTTGTCGATGATCCTTTGTTTGAAGAAGGAGATGTTATGGTCCTATTCTTGAGAAAGTCAGATACATGGGTAAATAGATATATTGTTCTAGGTGGTCCCCAAGGACGATTTATGGTTAATGACGATGCAGTCTTCTCTATGAGTGAGTATCTAGACCAAAGTAACTCCATAACTTCTAGAATGAAAACAAATGGAATATCCTATGCAGATTTCATTAATCAAATAAAATGAATTTCTCCTTTTGTTTAACCTTTTTTTGTAATTTGTTTATTAATAGAATAATTGAACTACGTTATGTTTTATAATTATGGCTTGGTTGCTAGTTATGCTGCGGGAAATTCAATATGCTTGTTACATGAAACTTGAAAATAAGATAACAAAATAATGTGTATTGACGGTTAATACACGAGCGGGTATCTTATATCAAAGATTCTTCGATAATGAATACTATGACAAAAAAGGGCAGCACTCTCAAACGCATAATACTACTGATGAAGTCCTACTGGTACCTAGTGGTAATATGTCTAATCTTTGGAGAGGTTGTGCAGCTGCTAAGCGCATTTGAGCCCATAATAACCCAGAGAATAATCGACACCGTCTTCACACAGCAGAAAACCCAGGCCCTAGGCACACTGCTACTATACTTGGTGCTAGTTGTAGTTGGTAGCGTCTTCTTCGACGGTGTACGTGATTACTACATGAACGCCCTCGCTGCCTATACTATGGCTGATATGCGCAGGTCGCTTCTAAACTCGCTCCAGAAAAAGACCTTCTCGTTTTATGATAGGAACAAAGTGGGTCAGCTTGTCTCTAATATGACCATTGACGTCGAAGCCACTGGTTTACTGATAGGGCGGTGGACCGAGGATTTCCTTGAGACAATCATGGGAATTATCACCATAATCCTGCTGATATACCGAATTAACCCCACCATGACCTTGATAGCCCTCATCCCCATGCCTTTCATATTCTTCTTCACAAGAGGCTTCGTTGCAGCGGCGCGACCCCTTATGCGAGCCCAGCAAGAAGTCCTGGGGGCGATAGCCATCAAGATGCAGCAGAACATCGTCGGAATGAAAGTCATCCGAACCTTTGAGAGAGAAGAGGAAGCCGTACGATCCTACAAGGAGGAGGGTGACAAGTACCTTGAAAACGCTGTCTTTCTTGGGAAGATAACTGCGTTAAACACCTCAATAGGCACCTACATCTTGACCGTGACAGTCGCCGCAGTATATATTTATGGCGCAAACCTCGTGCTTATGCCCAACTCGGTGTTGACCATAGGCCAACTATACATGTTCTCCAGCTACGTAACCCGTCTAGCCATGCCAGCGAGAAGGCTGAGTAACATCGCTGTCACATACACAACTGCCTCCGCTGGCGCTGAACGCGTCTTCGCGGTTCTAGACGAGGAGCCAGATGTCAAGAACAAAGCCGATGCTAAAGAGCTAAAAAACGTTGAAGGCCAGATAAAGTTCCAGCACGTGGACTTTGAGTACATTCCAGATAGACCCGTCCTCAATGACATAGATTTCACCGCGAACTCCGGGGAAACAATCGCTATTCTGGGTCCAACTGGCTCAGGTAAGAGTTCGTTGACTTATCTGATTCCACGGTTTTACGACGCCACCCGTGGTGGGGTCCTAATCGATGGGGTGGACATACGTGACGTTACCCTGAAGTCGTTAAGACAGCATGTGGGTGTTGTGCTTCAGGACATTTTCCTCTTCACGGGAACCATAAAAAGCAACATATGCTTCGGGAAGCCTGAGGCAACCCAAGAAGAGGTTGAGACTGTGGCAAAGCTCGCCAAAGCCCATGATTTCATAATGGCGTTCCCAAAGGGCTACGACACCTTGATCGGGGAACGTGGCATAACTCTCAGTGGTGGGCAGAAACAGAGGATCGCCATCGCAAGGACGCTCATTACAAATCCGAAGATACTGATAATGGACGACTCATTGTCCAACGTGGACGCCAAGACTGAGCAGGATATCCAGCAGGCTCTAAACCTCGTGATGCGGGGAAGGACAACGTTTGTCATAGCTCAGCGGCTTTCAACCATTAAAAACGCACACAGGATCATGGTTCTGGAAAAGGGACGAATCGCTGAGCTGGGTACCCATGAGGAGTTGGTTGCGCTTGACGGAATCTACAGACGCATCTATGAGTCCCAGTTTGAAGCCCTGAACGATGCATCGGCTCAGGGTAATGGCTCAAAGGAGGTGTCCACGGTATGAGTTTCGGAGGCATACCCGGAGGACCATCGGGTGGTCCAGGAAGCCCGGGACCATCTACTTCGGAGCCTGGGCGGGGAACCTTTGGGGATGGTGAGCGTGAGGGCAGGAGATCATCGGACTGGGAGCTGCTTAAGCGCTTTTTAAAATATCTCAAGCGTTACAAAGGACGCGTCATCTTAATCGTTATCTCTGTGGTTATTGGCGCCCTCTGCGATACGTTGACGCCGTATCTGCATAGCATCGTTATCAATCAGATTATAGGCGAGAAAAACCTCGGCAGCTTGCACTGGTGGATTCCTGTCTTCATCGGCGTCGCCACCTTGTCGTTTGCCATGCAGTATTTTCAGCAATCTCTTCTAGCTGTTGTCGGGGAGAATGTGATCTCCGAGTTCCGCGAGGATATGATTGAGAAGCTGCAGGTACTCTCCTTAAGATACTTCGCTGAAGGCGAGACGGGGCGAGTGATGTCCCGGGTCACAAACGACGCTGAGACGGTGAGGAACTTCTACAGGACTGGGATAACCTCTATTATAGGTAACTTTGTGACCATATGCGGGGACGTGGTTCTGATGGTGTATTTGAGTCCTCAGCTTGCTCTGGTTTCTTTGGCTGTTCTACCCCTTGTAATCATATTCACCAATTTTATCGGCAAATACACCAGAAGAGAGTTTAGGAAAACACGTGTAGCCATATCCACGGTAACCTCGCTGACTCAGGAATCAGTGGCTGGGATGAGGGTTATCCAAACCTTCACACGGGAGGAGGGGACCATGGAAGCCTTTGATGAGGCTCAGAAGGAGAACGTGAAAGCAACCCTCTCAGCCTCAAAGTACGCCATATCTGTTAGACCCTTAATCACTTTGATACGTGCCATAGGCACCGTTATTGTCCTCTGGTACGCCCTCTCCCTTTACCAGTCTGGGGTGCTTAACATAGCGACTCAGTTAGGTATTCTTGTGGCGTTCTTGGAGTATCAGACTCAGCTTTTCACGCCGCTGATGATGTTAAGCACCGTATATATGCAATACCAGTCGGCTATGGCGGCTCTGGAGCGGATGTATGACGTCATCGACACAGATGTTGAGGTGAAAGAGCTCCCCCCAGATGAGATCATTCAGCTACCACCGATCCAGCGGGAGATCAGGTACGACAACGTCACCTTCGGCTATAACCCCGAGGTACCGGTTTTACACGATGTTTCATTCGTGATCCCCAGCAACCACAAGGTCGCCATTGTTGGACCAACCGGGGGAGGCAAGACCACCCTAATCAATCTTCTCTGCAGGTTCTACGATCCATTAAGCGGTGAGGTATGCATTGATGATTATGATCTTAAGGATGTGAGCCTCGCTGCTCTCAGGTCTTATATGGGTATAGTTCTTCAGGATTCATTCCTGTTCAACATAACCGTCAAGGAAAACATCCGCTTTGGAAGACCCACTGCCAGCGATGAGGAGGTTGTGGAGGCAGCGAAAGCCGTTGGGGCTCATGAGTTCATTATGATTCTGCCCGATGGCTATGACACTGTTATCAGCGAGGGCTCATCCAACATATCCCTCGGGCAGAGGCAACTCATCTCATTCGCTAGGGCGCTGCTCATCAACCCGAGGATACTCATCCTCGACGAAGCGACCTCAAGTGTAGACCCCTATACTGAGCTCATAATCCAGAACGCGTTGCAGAAGATACTTGAGACTCGTACTGCTATCATAATTGCTCACCGCCTATCTACGGTGAGGAGCGCGGATAAGATAATTGTTCTAGATAAGGGGAGAATCGTTGAGGAAGGTACGCATAGGGAGTTGCTTGAACGTAATGGGCTGTATAGTCTTCTGTACCGAAGCCAGTTAAGGGATGATGTCAAGGTGGAATCATACTCACAGAATACGTGATTTTTCCCCTTTTTATTATGTTTAATTTGTTATAATGCGGGAAATTCAAACGCATTGTTACCTGAGTTGGTACGTGAGTGCTATCTTCTGTTTATAAATGGTGCTGAGTAAATTCTTGTATGTTGATTGGAGCAATCATTGGGTATATAGTTGTCAGCGTCTTGATTCAGGGGCCAGTACTATGGCTAGCTGGTAGAATGGTAGTAGGTGCGGAACGCGCCAAGTTTATGGATGCGGTAATTATCACTGTAGCCGCTGTCATAGCTAACGTAG
>CAYTVK010000151.1:0-4403 GCA_964441725.1 uncultured Candidatus Bathyarchaeia archaeon
CCGCCTCCGCCCGCAGTGTCCACAACCATCAAAGATACTCTTGTCATCGTGACCGCTGATCATGAGACGGGGGGTTTATTGATAGTGGGTGGTTTTCCGTCGAGTGGTGTGCCTCAGTTTGACTGGATAAGCGATGATCACACGGGGAGCATGGTACCCGTCTATGCATATGGTCCTATGGCTGAGGGGGTAATTACCTTCTCTGATAACACGGATATAGGGAAATTTTTGTTCAGGGTTATCGAGTAGGTGTCGTTCAGTTTATATCTATTTAATCTCTTTTTCTATCAGTGATTGATGGTACGTGGTTTGACTTTATACGATTGGAGTTCCTCAACACATATTTTGGGGTAGTGAGTCTCATAACACTATACGTATTCGTAAAGATCGGGCTAGAAGTTTTCAGAGGAAGAGCCAAACAAGGTTAATCTCCCGAAATCAATATACTCTCAGCCTCATTCTAGTTTAACATGAAAATTCTAGTGATATTTGACACGTTCTTCGGGAACACGGAACAGGTTGCCAACGCCATCGGAGGAGCGATGTCTGATGAAGCTCAGGTTATTCGTGTAGGTGATGTGAAGAAGGATCAGTTGGCTGGTCTAGATTACCTGATTGTAGGTTCTCCAACGAGGGCATTCAAGGCGACGAAACCGATAATTGATTTCCTAAACACGCTTCCAGCGGGCTCCCTGAGCGGAGTTAAGGTAGCTGCCTTTGACACAAGGATGAATGTGAAGAAGGTGAACAACAGGTTTCTTACCTTTATGGCTGGCATATTCGGTTACGCTGCGAAGCCCATCGCGGATAGACTCATGAAGAAGAGTGGAACCCTTGTGGCTGAACCCGAGGGCTTCATAGTGATGGATAGTGAGGGTCCGTTGATGGATGGTGAGCTGGAGCGGGCGGAGAAGTGGTCTGAAGGGCTTTTAGCTGCTTAGTTTATCTCGGCTTTACTTTTCGTATCTTTTTCCCTGTGTAGTCGTTATACCCGATGTTTTCTCCATCCCATGTGAGCCCAGTGGGATTACCTTCAACAGTGTATCGCGTTACTTCTTCCCCCGTGTTTGGGTTTATCTCTACTAGAAGTTGCTGGTTGAACTCACAGTAGTAGAACTTTAGTCCTGCTGCTACTATTCCCGCTATTCTTGGTTCTACATTGAAGTCTCTCAGTATCTTGTTTGTGTATAGTTGACGCAGTTGAAGTCTTCCCTTCTCTTCAAGTCCTACCCAGATATTATCGTCGTGAACATCGACGCCTGCGATGTATTTGCTGTCTTCTCCGAGGGGTATCTCTTCGATGGGTTTGCCTGACTCTGGGTCGATCTTTGTAACTGATTTGGGGTGGTTGAGGTATCCTTCTCCTGTTATCTGCCAGAGGTAGCCGTTGTCGAAGGATAGGCCGGTGTTTACTTTGGGTATCTGGAGCACTGTTAGAACCTCTCCGTCTTTGGGGTCCAGTTGATAGATGGTGGATTCTTTTCCATCGCTGTACCAGAGGATGCCGTTTACCCATGCTAGTCCGCATAGATGGCTGCTGGGTGATGGTATAGAGTTAAGGGTCGGTAATTTCTCCATGCCTTAGGAGATGTATCGGGTTTAATCAAGTGTTCTGGTGTAGAATATCTGATCCAGTCCATCTTGTACAGTGTATGAGGTCGTCAGTCTTGGGGAGTGGACGCATGCTCTTATGCATTTACCGCATACCTCTTCATTTAATTCGAGCCTATCAATGTATACCTTGAAGTATTCAATTACATTCTAATTATAAAAACCCATAAAAACGCTTAATTCACCCAAAAAAACTCTAAAAACAAACCAAATATAAAATAAATGAAAAAACATGTAAAACGTTCAGAACTGTTAAGCACCCATAGTGTTATCCATACGTGCGCTCTATCATATGGAGATGTATTATTGTTCATTAGATGTTATAGTAAGTTCAATAGTAGTTGGACTAAAATTTACGCGCGCGAAGGAGGTGAAACTATGATTGTTGAAGTAATGCAACAGATTGCTCCTGCACAGCTACCCGAGATTGCTGGATCTATTGCCTTTGTTGGTGGGCTTATACTACTCGCTGGTGTACTAAAATATCTCTCCTGGAAAATAGTTAACTGAGCGAGCGTGTGAAACACCGTGAGGCACTAAATACGCCGTCAAAGCAAACGCCTAAAACCCCCGCCTAGAGACTACTTAGAGGCGATCCACTATTCTATTCTGTGGCTACGCAATAGTTGCGGTAGGGGCGGGTATTTTGGGTCTGTTTTATCTGGAATAATCAGGTATTACATGTCTAAGCGTGATATTCACAGAGTTTTACCAGTCAGCGTATATGTTCCAGATATCCTTATTGAAGCCGCTGTTCTTCGAGACGGCGATGTTATCGATGAAGCCATCACGTATAATCTATATTTATTAAAAATGAAAGGGGGTTAGTCTTTCGGCTCTGGATCTCTTCGCAGTGAGCCCGCTGCGCAGTGGATGCTTCCACTGTTCCTTGGCCCGACTAGTGATGGTATGTCTACTTCAATGACTTCTACCCCAACGCTCTCTAGCCACTTTGTTGCTTTTGGTTCTCCTGCTGGGACTATGATCTTCATAGGTTCCAGTACTACGCCTGTCTCTGGTCCCACTGGGTTGCCTTGGTCTATTCTGCATAGTTCTTTTGGTGGTACTATGAAGCGCCAGTTCATCTCTGATTCGAGCCATTTGAGGAGGAAGGGGTCGAGCCACTTGGGGTCGGCTATAGACGTGTGTCTGTCTACCATGCAGTAGTGGGTTAGTGTCGGTCTTGGTCCCCAGTCTTCTTCTACCCTTACGTCTACCTCGGGGTCCTGTGCCTTGATGATGTTTTTTAGTTGGTTGTTTCCCCTATCGTTTGCTCTCCATACCTTTGGATCGCTGGTATTTGCCCTTGGATAGTGGACGGCTATGAGTACGTGTTTCTCGTCATGCCACCCTATGTTGCCGCCTTCAGCCATGCCGTTTCCCGTGATCATACCCACTACTGGACAACCTATCTCGGCCAGTGTTTGATAGGTGGGCAGTTCCTCGCCTTTCCTGATGTTGTCATACATTCTTAGTATAACCTGTCCATAGACAGCCGGATGGCATACATCATCTGTGTAGATTGATTTCACAGTGTATGGTGGGTTATATGGGTCGGGTTTCCTGACGACTACCTCGACACCCTCATCCCTGTAGGCTTTGGCTAGGGTCTCGTGATCTCTTACAAGCTCGGTGAGGTCCGCTGGTTTCCAGCTCATCCTCCAAGCTGATAGGTCTTTGCTGTGGGGAGCCCATGGCGTTGGGGTGCCGACGCTGAGGAATTCCTTGCCGGGTTTGTGTAGGAGTACGGTTCGTAGCTTGCCTATTGTGGTGTTTGCTTTCCATCGTTTGCCCCAATACTGGGGGAGTTCTTCCTCGAACTCGCTGAATACCTGTGGGTGATACTTTATGTACTGCTGGTCGAGGTCGAGTCCTGTGTTTTTCTTGAATAGGTCGATATCTGACATGGTTGATAGTCGACGTATGGCTATTAGTAATTATCGCGTTTTTGATTGAGTTGATGATATGATCGTGTACTCACCTGTTGTGATTACCTTCCCTGAGTTTCGTTTAATTACTCTCCTTTGACTTGAAGCATTATGAATGTGCAGGACCTCTCGAAGAGGCTGGAAGAATACCTGGACTCCCATGACGGTGGTAGAACTCATCACGTTGTAAGTGATTTGAACGAGATTAACATGGGGTGGGAGACAGAGATTTTCACCTTTAAATCATGTAGCAGTGAGGATGGTGTTCTTGTTGAAGAAGATCTTGTGCTGCGTGTTTTCTCGGGGGACGGGGCTTCGTTGAAGGCGTCCAAGGAGTATTATTTGATGAAGCGGTTGCATGAGGCTGGTTATCCTGTGCCCCCTGTTTATCATCTTGATGCTGGTGGTGAGTTATTCGGTAAGCCTTTCATAGTTATGAAGCGGGTGATTGGTAAGACCCTTGACGCGTCTTATCGGAGTGATATACCTGATGAGTTTATGGCGGGTTTATCCAAGCTGATTGGGCTGTTCGTGGAGCTTCATAGACTGGATTCAGGGATGTTCGTTGATGTTCCGGGGCTGTCCTCCTATGACTTGAATCAGTGGTATTCGGGTTATGTTATGCGCTGGAAGGATGAGTATGCTCCATGGATGACGCCTGTCATTGACTGGATCGAGAGTAATATGCCGGAAGCCTCAACTTCTCTTTCTCTGTGTCATATGGATTTTCATGGTATGAACGTCATGATGGAAGGGGATGGTCTGCCCTATGTTATTGACTGGGGTGGCTCGGCAATATGTGATTACAGGCTGGACTTGGCTTGGAGTCTTTTGGGGTCTCGGGGTGGTCGGCATACCTGGGCA
>CAYTVK010000151.1:4413-5584 GCA_964441725.1 uncultured Candidatus Bathyarchaeia archaeon
TCTACTTTCGGTGGCTCAATGTTTCGTGCGTCCATTATTGAGGTCTATGAGGGTTTGTCCGGTGAGAGGATTGAGTCACTGGAGTTCTTTGAGGTTTTGGCTACGGCTCGTAGGATCATTGATTTGGTGAAGACTGTTGGGGGTGGCTCTGCTGGTTTGAAGCCTGATGTGGTGAATTTAATGCGGGATCAGAGAGTCCACTTCATTAAGGTTCATGATTTCCTTGAGGAGAGAACCGGGATCAGGTTAGTTGAGTTAGACGATTTGCTTGCATCATTCTGATGGTGAGTGAATTGTTTGGTGGGATCGGAGAGATTTGAACTCTCGGTCTCGTACACCCCAAGCACGAATCATACCAAGCTAGACCACGATCCCGGTGCAGAACCATAGAAATACCAACTACACTTTAAACCTTACCCCACACACAGAGGGGGGGTCCAAAAAACCCAGCCCGAAACAGTTCTATAACCCGAAAACCAGCCCCAGAACAGCCCAGAACACATAACAATATATGACGAAAAGCGATCTGGTGACGGACAAAACAGTGCACAAAGCCCGACTGGTAACCCATTTTTCATGGGATCAAACCCGACAAAAAACACCCAATTAACCGAGGTTGCAGACCTCTAACACGGCGCGATAATTCCCCTCAGATGAGTCCCGCTTGTATCTCCTCAAAGCATCAATCAACGCATCCCTATCCGGCAGAGAAAACACTTTACCCAATAACTGGCTGAACCGTTGACTCATGAAGAGGCTCTGAACAGTACTCGTGAAGTTACTGGGAGCCCTATCAAAGCTGGCTGACTCAAAATCAATGGCACGAGGGCCATCCGCGGTCACAATAAAATGCCTCCTTATACGCGTCAACTCCCCATGATCAAGCCCAGACTGATCGAGACGCCAAGCGATAACCAGAATAGCCCTAACATATTCGACAACAGCATTCCCATCATCCAAATGATCACGAACCCAGTCACCGAAGTAGGGACCCACAAGTAACTCCATTACGATGAAATCATCACTGTACCCATACAGCCTCGGGCCAACATTCCACTGGTTCACATGAGTCAGAAAACTCGCCTCCCGCTTCATGCTAACCCGATCCGCATCAGTGCGACGAGCCTTCAAAGCCACCTCAACCCCACCATACATTGCCCTCAACACCACG
>CAYTVK010000152.1:0-5580 GCA_964441725.1 uncultured Candidatus Bathyarchaeia archaeon
GGAGACTGTGAATAGTTTCACTGAGTTCTAATCTACCTTTTCTATATCTTGATCGATGAACTTTGTCCAATCCACTTTTAGGAGCAAATAGATGAGTATTATCAATAAGCCCGTGGATGCGAGACCACCCAACCAACCACTGGACGCGAAAACGTCCTTGATAAGAGAGTAACTGTATCTACCAGCGTATGCGATGGCTGTACACATCATGAATTTACCGGCAAACATGGCGACGAGCGCCTTCTTCAGGTTATAACGGAGCATCCCAAGCGGGATCAGTATAAGATCATCAGGTAAAGGCGTGATTGCGAAGAGAAAGATTATAGCCATACCATATCTTTGAACCAATAACTTAGCGGTCTCTAGTTGTTTCCCATATCGGTCATTTATCACACGCCTACCGCCTCTACCGATAATATAGGCACTGAATTCACCGATGGTTGAGCCCACGCCACATACGAAACCCAATAATAACGGGTTGAGAGTGGCGCCGAAGGCATAGATTGTGATGGCAAACGGGACGGGAAAGAATACTGTAAAGTTTCCGAATAAGGAGATTAAGAAGGCTCCACCGTACCCATATGTTGCTACGAGGTTACTCATCCACGCCCAAATATCAGCCAAATATGATCCACCAGTAAGATAGAAGAGCTTTGATTAACTAGCTGTTAAAGATTTTCAATAAACAGCTATGGTTTATCAAAGGCGCTTTCAATTCACTAAATATGACTTTTAAAGACCTAGCTGATCCAAACGCAAAAACCAGCTTCATGCTAACAAACGAAGCTGTTGCACGTGCAGTATTGGAATCAGACACTAAAGTAACGGCTTTCTATCCGGGCAGCCCTACAAGCGAGATATTAGACGCCCTGTACTTGTTGAGCGCTGAATACAAGGACCTCAAAATGGAAGTAAGTAGCAACGAGAAAGTAGCCTTGGAAACCGTGGCTGGTGCAAGTATGGCTGGAGTACGCAGCTTCACAAGCATGAAGAGCGTCGGGCTCAATGTCGCGAGCGATACATTCTATAGCCTAGGATATGTAGGCGTCAACGCGGGATGCGTACTTCTATTCGCTGATGACCCACACGCCCACAGCAGCCAGAGTGAGCAGGATGGTAGATACTTTGCCCCCACTGGACATGTTCCCATGTTGGAGCCTAGTACTCCACAGGAAGCATATGATATGACGAAGTTTGCTTTTGAGTTATCTGAGAAGTACAGGATTCTCACTTTGATCAGAACCACTACACGGGTTAATCATCAGAGCACCGCTGTAAGGATAGGAAAAGTGGAAAGAACACCTTTCGAGAAGAAAGATTGGAAGGATGTTAAAGCAAAGTACTTCACCTTGAGCGCCACAGCCCGCAGGCTTAAAGGTGAAGCATTAGATAAGCTCGAAAAAATTGAGCGGGAATTTGAGGATAGCCCATTCAATAAGGTTATCGATGGAGAAGGAAAAATAGGGGTAATCACTAACGGAGTGAGCTATCTTCATACATTGGAGGCTGCGAATATGATTGGAATAAAGCCGCACATACTAAAGGTGGGAACATTGTATCCACTCCCAAAGGAAATGATCTCAAAATTCCTCGACAATCTTGACACTGTTGTGATAATCGAGGAACTCCTACCATACCTAGAGGATCAGATTACAGCAATAGCAAAGACAGCTAACCCATCCATCAAGATCATTGGAAAACATAGCGATGATTTACCGACAGTAGGTGAGTACAATGCAGCCATTGTAGCCGATGTACTATCCAAGATATACGGTAAAAAAACTGCAATAAACTATACGGAGCTACTGGATAACGCAAATCAATTAAAATCCATTCTACCCACAAGGCTACCAAGCTTCTGCCCAGGATGCCCACACAGGGGAACCATGTGGAGCGTACAGCAAGCCATCAAGGGAATGAACTATGTCATCAACAACGACATCGGCTGTTACAGCATGCTTCTACTAGAACCATACAGCCTCACAGACAGCGTGTTGGATATGGGCGCGAGTCAGGGACTCAGCAGCGGTATGCAACATGTACTTAACGATCGAGTAATCAGCTTCCTTGGAGACAGCACGTTCTTCCACGCAGCCTTACCCGGAATAGTAAACGCCATCCACAACAAACACGACTACACAGTAATCATACTCGACAATAGCGTGACAGCGATGACGGGTCAACAGCCCAACCCAGGAAGCGATTTTGGCGCTGCCCCCGTAGAGGAAATAAACATAGAAGCGGTTCTGCGAGGTTTTGGCGCCAAGAATATCACTGTGATTAATGCCTTTGACCCTAAACCGAATGTTGAGGCAATCAAGAAATCCATCGAGCAGCCGGGATTCAGCGCCATAATCAGTATAGGACCTTGCGCTCTCTACAATGACAGAAATCGTAGAAGAAACAGAGTACCAATTATACCTAACGCTGTTAGCGAGGAGGATTGTAAGACAGTTTATGCGTGTATTCGAGACTTTTACTGTCCAGCCATCCAGCTTGATATGAATACAAGACAGGCAAACATACAGCAAGACCTTTGTAATGGCTGTGGTAACTGCGCCAGACTATGTCCTCGCACAGCAATAGCATCCACAGGAGGAAACAAGTAATGACATATAACATACTGTTGGCCGGTGTAGGCGGACAGGGGTTAATGCTTCTGTCAGCGGTATTAGGCGAAGCCTGTGTATCCTCAGATATTCAGGTTGTGACTCAGGAGCAGCATGGATTGGCTCAGAGAAGCGGAAGTATCTCAGCTCATGTAAGGATCGGAGAAGCCTATAGCCCAATAATTCCATACGGGATGGCTGACCAGATAATAGCTATGGAGGCCATGGAGGCATTACGATACATCGAGTATTTGAAGAAAGATGGTTTCATTGTAATGAATTCACGGATAATGCACCCCGTAATAGAGACCAGCCTAATTGTTAACAAGCGGAGAGAAAACTTACCATATATCACACTTGAGCAAATAGAGGCTCAGCTCAGCAAAGTAACAAAGAACGTCAAGACCATCGACGCATATGACCTCGCTGAAAAGGCTGGAAACCCCAGAACCGAGAACGTTGTTTTACTTGGTGCAGCCAGTAAGATGAATGGTTTTCCATTGAGTCGAGACCAGGTGATGGATGCAATAAAAAAGATGGTTCCTGAGAGGACCATTGAAGCCAACATTAAGGCATTCAACCTTGGCGAAGAGATTTAACCCCATTTTCATCACCTATTTTATCCATCCAAAGGTATTTTCAGACTAGATTGCTATGCAGAGACATCTATAACGAACTAACATTGATTAATCAAAGTCAGAAGAGCGTCAACGCCCTGTTTCTCCATGAAGCACTCATCAACAATCACAGCCTTTGGAAACAATCTCTCAGCTAATGCGGCGAAAACTCCAGAACCGAGACTGTATGATTCTTCTCGATAAACTTTGGCCGTATTCAACCCACATGAAGGTGACTTACTCTTCAACACAAAGGCATCGATGTCACCTATAAAGCGCAGATATCCTTGACAGAATGAGACCATTTCTTCCGTAAGATCAAACCCTGTCTCACTCTGAATGACCCGCACTCCATCTTCCTCGAGGATCAGGTTTATCGGCTTCCTCGGGATGCCTAACCCGATCTCAACCTCGGGGCACACGGATACAAGCTCAGATTTGGCGGTTAGTTCACTCAGCCATGAGGCAGCTATCATATTTCCATCGTATCTGCATGCTTCTAACCCAAGGCATCTGCTGATTGCTATTCGAGTCAATATAGTCTGATAAGTGTTTGAGAAAATAAAGGGATTATTGGTGAGCTTTCATCTGCCATATCTTCTTCTGGTCTGGGTGCTCATCGAAGAACTTGTCTATAATTTGATTACAGGTCATCTGCGCTTTCATCAGCGCATCTTTCATGTTTATAGTAGTCATTTTATGATCCTTCTTGAGGAATTTACCATCACAGATCACATTGTCGATGTCTCCCGGTGTGCCATAAAGGAATACGCTTGTAATCGGGTCTCTTGTAGGAGTAATGTAGGGGTTCATCAAGTCGAAGGTAATGATATCAGCCTTCTTTCCAGCCTCAAAACTGCCAACCATATCATCGATCTTGAAAACCTCAGCCCCTCCACGAGTAGCCAACTCAAGCATCTCATAGAAGCTTGGACGCGCCGTTCTACGACTATCATTGATCATACCAAGATATCCTCCTACCTTAGATGCCCTCGTCATCATGCCGTTTTTCTGCTTCCTCATCAGGTCCGTCATGTCATGATAGTAATCATCTGTGCCTAATCCAACCGGTATACCCATGTCCAGCCAATCTATCAAGGGGCTCTCAACGCTGTGACAATGCAGTATTGACATCCCAGTCTCCTTAATTAGCTGAAAATCCTTGGCGTCACCATACGTAAGATGGGCCCCGCTCAGTCTCTCATCCATAACCCCAAGATCATAGAGGTGCTGAGGAGGTGTCTTTCCATAGAGTTTCTTAACCTGCCTGTACTCGCGCATACTCTGACTGAGATGCGTTGTCATCAAGAGATCATGATTATCAGCGAACTCTTTCAGGTCAAGATAGACATCAGGTTCCGCCATATCAGGTGCCTTTGGACACATAAGTGTAGTAATTCTACCATCAGCTTTCCCATCCCAGTTATAGTACAAGTCTTTAGCTCGCTTCACCGCCGCATCCCGTTTCTCAGGTAGATACACGAATTCGCCGTGCTTGAGTTTCTCTAGATCCACATGCTCGACATCACCTGCTATTATGCATCTGTTACCAGCTTCATTCACTGCCTGTGCATATCCGTCAGGATACGTGTAGACCAACATACTCGTGGTGCAGCCACCATAAATGAACTCTGCACAGGAGGCAAGACCAAGAGTATCCATCTGCTCAGGTCGCCTATAACCTTCTAAAGGAAGATTTGTCTCAAAGAAATCTCCCATAAGCTCATAGACTCCACGGAAATACTGCTGCAGGTGACTATGAGCATTCACGAAACCCGGCATAACAAGATGATGCCTCGCGTCAAAGGTGTACTCTGGGTCTTTTACTGCTAAATTTTTGCCTACCTCGATTATCTTATCATCTTCGATATGTACGTCTCCATGACGAAGTATTTTTTTATTCTTATCCATGGTAACTATGAAGCCATCTTTTATCAGAATATCATTAACCAATTTTCAGCGCCCCTATCATTATTCATCTAGATACAGGTATTCTACTTAATACAATCGCTAAGGATACAGATTGATAATATGGAGCTAAGTGTGACAACTATAAAATACCTTTAAAGCGTGAGGATAAAAAAGAGTACTGTTGGGGATGTTTTGGACGAATCAAAGACCTCTGAGGAAATAGATCTAATATTTCACATACTTCAGGAGCATGAGGAGCGATTCAACAACTTAGAGAAAAGACTTGAAGACATCAAGAAACTAATCGATCATTACTCCATTGTTGTCAATAATTTAAATACGGCGGAAAAAGAAACAGTCTCAGTCTTGGCAGATGTTCCCCACAACATTCTGGTAGTCGATGACGATCCCAACGTGGTTAAAACCTTCAAAATGATTCTGGA
>CAYTVK010000153.1:0-5520 GCA_964441725.1 uncultured Candidatus Bathyarchaeia archaeon
AGAAGTAGGGCCATTCATGGGTAAGAGCCCGAACAAGCACAACAGGGTGTTCTTCACCTTCAAGCCTCTTGATGATAAGATCGTGCAGCTCATTCGTACAGGCGAGATCAGCGAGATCATGAGCTCCAGTAAGATCGAGGAAGTTCTCAAAGAGAAGGTTGGCTGGACTACGCGTGAGGCTCGTTCAGTCTTCGCTATCAACGAGAACGCGAACATGCTCATAGATACTACTGTTGGAATTCAGGGACTACGTGAAGTAAAGCAACATATCAGCGGCGGCTTCCAGTGGGCGCTTGCAGACGGCCCGATTGCCGGTGAGACCGTTAGAGGTCTGCTGGTTGACATGGTTGATATCAAGCTACACGAGGACCCTGTTCACCGTGGACCAGCGCAGATGATGCCCGCTGTAAGACAGGCACTGTTCGCAGGCATCCTAAGCGCTAATCCGACGCTGCTGGAACCAATTAGCATAATACAGGTACGTGTGCCAGCGAGCGAGATGGGAAACGTTACTGGGTTGCTGAGCAGTAAGCGTGGAAGCATTAGGAGTGTTGATCAGGAAGGACCAATCGTAAACATTCAGGGAATGCTCCCAGTAGCCGAGTCCCTTGGCCTCAGTCAGGAATTGCGTGCAGCGACGAGCGGTACAGCTTTCTGGCAGATGACCTTTGATCACTATGCACCTGTTCCTGATAGTATGCTGGCTGATCTTGTGAGGAAGATACGTGTCCGTAAAGGTATGGATCCGACTCCTCCGAGGGCTAGCGAGTACGTAGTTAGGGAATAAATCCCTCACTCTTTTATCCATCATTTTCATATTTCTCTATAGGTAGCCGAGGGTGTAATTTGATTAAAAATAGGGTTCAGCTTGTTGAGAATGGTGTAGAAGATGTTTTTCGTGTGCTTAGGTCTGATGCCTGTGATATTTTAGAGGCTGCTTTGCTTTCTGTTGACCCTGAGCAGGCTACGTATAAAGCGTTGAAGCTTAACGAAAACACATTAACCTTTGAGGGGGGTTCACTTGATCTCTCGGAGGTTGACCGCGTATTTGTTATCGGAGGCGGCAAAGCAGGGGGATTGATGGCTAAAGCCGTTGAGGTTCTTCTGGGGGATCGAATTATGTCTGGTTTAGTTAATGTGCTTGAGGGGACTGAAAATGCAGATGCCTTGGATCATGTCGCTCTTAACGGTGCTTCTCATCCTGTACCATCACAGAGAGGTGTGGATGGTGTTAAGAAGATGCTTGGTATGACCAGCGATTTGAATAGAAGAGACCTTGTAGTCGTATTGATCTCCGGAGGCGGTTCAGCGTTAATGCCGTTGCCAGTCGAAGGCATCAGTCTGGAAGATCTTCAACAAATCACCGGAAAGTTACTGCGCGCAGGGGCTACCATAAACGAGTTGAACGCGATGAGAAAACATCTCTCAGATTTCAAGGGCGGACAGCTCGCTAGACACTGCTATCCTGCTCGGGTTATCAGTCTGATTCTCTCTGATGTAATCGGTGATCCTCTGGATACCATTGCCTCTGGTCCAACTGCTCCAGATGGGTCCACTTACTCTGATGCTCTGAATGTTTTACAAAAGTATGAGTTATGGGGTAATTCACCTGAGGGCATAAAGAGGCGCATCAGAGAAGGAGTAGAAGGCTTATTACCTGATACACCGAAAAAAGACGACCCAGTTTTCAGACAGGTAACCAACATATTGATCGCGAATAACCTGATAGCAGCTAACGCTGCGAGACAGAGAGCAGAAAAACTTGGGTACAACACCATGATACTATCAACCTACATCGAGGGAGAAGCAACCCAAGTTGGAGCCATACTAGCTGGGGTAGCGAAAGAAATGGTCTACAAGAATAGACCTCTGAAGAGACCTGCAGCTGTGATAGTCGGCGGAGAAACCACTGTGACTGTTAAGGGAAACGGGGTAGGTGGTCGTAATCAAGAATTAGCTCTAAGAGCATCCATTGAGATTGATGGTCTACCATGCATTGTAGCTGCCCTAGGAACCGATGGCATCGATGGACCAACTGTGGCTGCTGGCGCTATTGTCGATGGAGCCACGCTGAATAGAGCAAAAAAAGTTTGCTTGAAGCCATATGAGTTTCTGGAAAAAAATGACTCATATATTTTCTTCAAGCTTCTAGGTGATGCAATCATAACTGGTCCTACAGGCACTAATGTTAACGATCTGTCATTTATTCTGGTTAGGTGAAACCCATGAGACTTATTCATCAACGAAAAGAAGCTCTTCAAGAGTTAATTCAGTTGCTCAGTGAGATTCACGGTTACGTTGATGTGGTTCTCGTTGAAGGGCATCGAGATGTGGAATCTTTAAAGTCTCTGGGCTGTATTGCTACCGTTGAGGTGTTAAGTCATAGTGGCGTCAATGATTTTGATCTCGTTGATGAGATAGCCTCTAGGTTCAGAAATGTGCTTATCTTGACGGATTTTGATGAGGAGGGTTTGAGTCTGAATAAACGTTTTGAGTCAATTCTTGAACATAAGGGTGTCAGGGTTGAGACTGGGCTCAGGCGTAGGGTTGGTCGGCTTATGGCTGCTATTGGTGTCTACGCGATTGAATCTCTTGATAATATTCAGGCTGAGCTGTTGTAATCAATTACTTTATCAAATAACCTGTGTCTGTATCTGGTATGCCTGTTGAAGTTGTATCCTATAGCCCTGAGTGGAGGCAGTGGTTCAAGGAGCTAACCGAGCCCATCCGGTATGAGATAGGAGAGTATATCGTTGATGTTGTTCACATTGGGAGCACATCTATCGTTGGGATGAGCGCGAAACCAGTTATCGATATTGATATTGTAATAGATGATTGGAATAAATTCCCTCAGATAGTTGCGGGGTTGAGTGCTCTGGGTTATACTCATTTTGGTGATCTAGGCATCAAGGAACGTGAAGCATTTAAACTCGAAAAGACCACGATCCATCGACACAATCTCTACGTTTGCCACAAAGACTCAACAGCATACAGAAATCATATACTGCTGAAGAAACATCTCAACGAGAACCCTGTGGATGTTCAGAGATATATTGGCTTAAAGCTAGAGTTAGCAAAATCATCGATTGATATAGACCAGTATTGTCGCTCAAAGACTGACATGATATTGGAGTTTCTGGAAGCCGAAGGAATATCCCAGAAAGAACTTAGTGAGATACGCTTCCAGAACCTCAGTTAATGGGTTAATATCAATTCCTTTTTAACACTCAACGTATTCTGTCTCCTACTTATGGAGCGACAACCACTACTCATCGATGGCAAAGAAGCAAAAGCAATACTATGCATGCTAAAGACAAACGTCCATGATCACTCGGTTTATAAGGTTAAGATGGATGAACTCACGAGCCTTGTAGAGAGTCTTGGGATAGAGGTTGTCGGTGAGGTTATTCAGACTAGATTCAGACCCTTTGCAAAATATCATATTGGAAGCGGAAAGGTCAAGGAATTAAAAAAGAAGATTGATAAACTCGACGCGAACCTGATAATCTTTTACGATATTCTTAGAAGCAGCCAAAAACTCAACCTGATGCAGGCAACAGAGATAGAGGTAATTGACCGCTACGAGTTAACCCTTGAAATATTCGACCAGATGGCATCGGATACGCTGAGCAAGCTGCAGATTCAAGCTGCTCGCATAGAAAAAATGACGCCATTCTACAAACTCCAAGCCTCAATAAATTATCGTCATGATCGTCCTTTCTTTAGAGCTGGCGGTGAGTATGGTTTTCACGGGCAGCTCAGGGAGCTTACACGTAGTCAGGCTAGGATCAGTGAGGAAATTGATAAGCTGATGGAGGAGAAGAGTCAACGTATCTGGAAGCGTAAAAACGAGTTAGGGTATCCAGTGGTATGTATCGCTGGGTTTTACAACGCGGGTAAGACCAGTCTTTTTAACACAATAACTGGGGATAATAAGCCTGTTAGTGATAGACCTTTCACCACGCTTAGCAGTAAATATCAGCGCAGGTTCATCGACTACGAGACAAGCGTAATCTTCATTGATACCATCGGTTTCATGCTTGATCTGGACCCTCGCCTGATTCATAGCTTCAAGCTTAATCTTCTTGATATACGAAGCAGTGACGTTGTGATACTTATGCTGGACATTACTGATCCATTACTGACTCTACAGCTGAAGATCCATGAAGGAATACTGTTATTGAAGGAGATCGGAGTACCAAAGAGCAGGCTGATCATCGTTTTCAATAAACTGGATAAAGACCCTGAGCTTGAGGAAGCAGTTGCAAAAGACCTCAACCTAGAAATCTACGGTATTCCTTGGATATGCGTATCGGCTCAGAATAAGATGCATATACAGGAATTCTTCGCACTTATAGCCGAGAGGGTAAAGTACCTGAAAGATAACCCATTAGATTTGGTTGAGTTATCCGATTTTAGGCGAGCAGAGACAGCTGTGAATAGAATCCTTGAAGAGTATCCAGTAAACTATACTCCGATAGATATTTCCCCCTTCAGTAGCCTCATCAGAACTATCTTAAGCCAAAATACCTCAGGCAAAAACACCTCGACTGCATATAACAGACTATCAGAACAGGTAGGAATCGACCCATACAGGATCGATGAGGCACCGGAAGAGGCTATAAAGGAAGCCATTAAACCAGCAGGAATGTACAATCAGCGAACAAAGACCCTAAAAGAAATATCAAAACAAGTCATCGAAAAATACGGCGGAGACGTCGGCAAGGTCTTCAACCTACCTTTTAACGAGGCTAGAGACAGATTAATGGAGCTACCCGGTGTGGGCCCAAAAACAGCTGACGTAGCCCTGATGTTCTCGGTAAACAGCCGAGTGGTCCCCGTGGACAGACATATCGAGCGAATAGCCAAACGACTGGAGATCGTTACACAGAACGCCGACTATGACGCCATCAGAACGGTGTTTCAGGACGCGGCTACTCCAGATAGGTTCAGAGAGCTTCATCTTTCTCTCATACGGTTTGGACAGGAGACGTGTACTGCAAGAAACCCTAAGCATAACGAATGCGTGCTCAGAAACATCTGCCCATATCCAGATAAGATTCATGAAAACAAGGACGACTCACTGGAATCCTAATAAGCAACTCGAATTTCAAATTGGCTCTACCTTGGTATTCAACCCATAGGAGGGAGGAGAGTATACACTTACCAAATCATAACAGGGCTACAATCGGGAAACCAACCACAGAACAGCCCAGATCATCTCACAATATATGACGAAAAGCGCTCTAGTTATCGACAAAACAGTGCACAGAACCCGATCGGTAACGCAATAAATCGTCAAATAAAATGATTCCACTCCTTGTCTTAAAAGTCAACAAAAACATAACACCAGAAAAATGGAGAAAAGAAAAGACACCGTATCAGAGAATCCTTTAAAAGGGAGTCACGTTGATTCCTTGTAGCTCTAAATAAGGAGTGTCAAATAAATGCCAAGAGTTAGATCACCAAAGCGAGGCTCATTGAGCTACTCGCCGCGTAAAAGAGCGCGGAATCCAAAGG
>CAYTVK010000154.1:0-5478 GCA_964441725.1 uncultured Candidatus Bathyarchaeia archaeon
AGTATCTCGGTTCCATCCCCGGGGGCTCCTCCGCCTGGGTTGTCAGCCACATCCGCTAAGACTATGGGTCCTTCTGGAGCGTTTATTGCGGTGGTGACGGCTTCTCTGATTGGAGTTAATGGCTTTAGGAACTGTTGCCTCATACTCCACATCTCGTCGCCCAGCTCATCTGCGAGTTTTTGAGCTAGCTCTGGGTCATTATCGGTTACGGCTACTACAGCTGACCCAACTCTCTGCACATCGGCGTATGGGAAGGCAGGGAAAAGGCAAACATTAATCACATTAGCCTGTTTCTCCATCTCGCGAGCAGTTTTTAGAAGCTTTACCATCGGTCCTTCAGTGGTTCTCTGATTTATCGTCGGAGGCAGCATATGGAGCTTCCTGTAGGCAACGGTTGGCTTTATTTCGCCTCTCATCGTTTTGACCAGTGTCTCAGCTGCCTCCACGCCTCTCTCATACATGTCTATGTGTGGATTAGTATCGTAACCGAAGACTGCATCACAGTTCTCAATCATCAAATCCGATATGAGACCATGAAGATCCAGTGTAATAATCACCGGGGTATCTCCAACGAGTTTTTTTACTTCTCTGAGAAGCGTGCCCTCCGCCTCTGGAACTCCTTCAGCCACCATTGCGCCATGTAGTGCGAGAAGAACTCCATCTACTTTTCCAGCTTCCTTTAATCCATTCAGAATATAATTCACAATATACCAGTAATCCTGATTACGGAGTTCTCCAGCTGGTGTAGCCGATGCAGCGATGGTTGAAATATACTCAACTCCTTCTCGCTCTAGAACATCGATGTATCCTCCGATGCCGCTTCTTGTCCCTTTCAGAGTTTTCACGATTTCCTGACCATACATTGGTCTGAAGTCTTCCAGAGTCGTCTTGACTGTACTGAATGTGTTGGTCTCGTGACTCATCATTCCGATTAAAACGCGATAACTTGACATGTGTAAGATTTTATTGACGTTATATTAAAACAGATGCTGTAGACAACTGGACTGTGTTGAGCCGCTGGATCGTGCATAATATTTTTTATTGTTCTGTTTTTTCCTCATCGGTGTTCTGCGGGGGCTTTTCTTCTGCTTTTTTCTCTGCCTTTCTTGCTTCTTTCTTTTCCTCGTCTTCTTTAGATATATCCTCAAGCAAAGTGATTACCTTTTCTAGGTTTTTCCGGTCCTGAAATACGTAAATCAGCTTATCACCGATTAGATTAATCTCTGGACCCAAGATAGGTAGAAATGGAGAAAAGAACATCCTGCTTAACTCTGCACCAAGGTTTGAGAGGGGTTTAGCTGATTCCAGCGCGATGATCGCAATAGTATCCATTCCGTAGGCGTGTATCTTAGTGGCGACAGAATGAATGATGCGATCTATTTCTTCTTCGGATAGCTCTGAGTCTCCCCAAGCATACATTGCGTAAATTCAATGCTTTTTTGAAGATTTAAGCTGATACATTAATCTCAAAAACATATTGTTGAAAAAAAGATAAGGGTGTTAGGCTCTGCTTTTCAGAATCATTGCGTAGATTAATGCGACCAATAATATCACTAGAGCTATTAGGGCTCCTGGAAGAGGTATCCACTGGGTGTAAAGGAAGTCAAGACGCCCAAAGATCATGTTATACCTAGAGAGCACTGTGTTTGCGAAGCTGTAGCTGAAGGCAGCCATCATTCCATATCTTGCGACTTTAGGTATGACGCCTAGTCCGCCTTCATGTGCCCCCGGTATCGTAAATATGAAGTAGTACAACGTAGCGAGGACCAGTATAACAAAGATCCAGTTCTGTACTATCGTCCAAAGGCTTCCGCTTAACAGTGCGACGCTTGCTGTAGACTTTATCTGGGCAATGAACTCGGCAGTAACTATTGATCTCATGCTAAGCCCGATACCTATTCCTACCATTACGGATAATGGGTATCTACTTATCCAGAAGTACTGCGGATGATACCGTGTGTATAGTAGGATTCCAAGCAGGAATACAACAATGTAGAGGTATGCTCCTCCCATTAAGTTATCCCAGCCGTATCTCCTGACGTTATCTACCGCATAGACGAGGCTGTGTCCTGCAGCTGCACCGACGAAGGTGTATTCTGCGAACTTGAAGAAGTCGTTATCCCTGAATGCAATACTGTAAATCCAGATGGTAAATATTGCCGCCATCCAGATCTGTATTATAAGGCTTAACTCCATCTTACTTCCTTCCTCCCTGAGTTTTTTTCATGAGAGTAGCTACGTTTCCGATCACAACATATCCGATTATTAGAAGGTGTGTTAGTGTTATTACATCCGCTGACTTGATACCTCTCGCTGGTACGTGTACTAGGCTCTCCATCTCGCCAGCCTGTGCGCCAGCTGTTAAGCTGACTATTTGTCCGGCGTTCTGATATGGAAGCATAGTTGGCACCATCATTGCAAGCACGCAGCATAGGTAGGGGGTACCATAAACTGTAACCCACTGTCTTACCCAGCCCTCTGATTGGTCTCCTCCAGTTGTAAAGCATATTATAAGGTCGAAGCTGCTGGCGTCGGTTATGCCATCCATTATTGGAAACTGGTTGAGGGAGTTGCCATGATAATCCGTTGATGTGGTTGCACGTAGGTCTTTTCCCACTGCTGCCATGGCTGTTTCTGTTCCAGCAATATAGCCGATGTGAATATAATCAACACCGTATTCAGCGCCATACCTTTCTGGTTTGATCTCAGCCATAGCTTTGTCCCATAATTGAGGACCCTCAATTGATGTGGACATTGCTATGACCTTGATATCGCCTCTTTTGAAAAGTTGGTTATATACAGCAACCGCAAAGGGGCCTAGCTCCGGTTCTCCGCCTCCGGAATACCCGAAGTCGATCATGACCACTGATCCTGGGGGGAGTGCTTCAATAGTATCGTACCATTTGTGGACGTTGGGTGATATTTGTATAGGTAGTCCTAATGGGTAGACCATTGGAATAATAAAGACAATTAGAAGAATACCGTAAAGTATCTCCCTTGGAATGTTTTCCAATTTATCCCATATAGATCCGTTTTGGTCACTCACCTAGACTACCTCCTCCTTTCTCTTCCTCGGTTAGTTTGCCGAGGAACCCTGTCTCTCTGCCCGTCATTGTTCTGATACCTAGAGATATAGCTCCTAATGCACCACCTATCATGATTCCACGCTGAGCAGCTGTTGTCAATATATCAGTGATAAACGACACAGCCGTAACCAGCGATGGGAAATATACGGTAAGCGCGGGGGCATTCTTAGCGAGAACTATTAATCCTACTACTAGGAAAATTCCGGATTCTGTGTTTTTAACCCTCAGAGCTCTGTAGATGCCTGAAGTCATATAGAATCCTAAGCTGGAATACACTGTTGCGCTTAAAGCGAAGTAGCTTGCATTATAAAGCCAGTTGTATTGATCAGATGTGGGTCCAAAAAAGATGCCTATCACTGTGAAGATTACTACGACGATTAATAGCCAGAGACTGAACTGCCATTGATCAGGCGTTCTTCTGGATATTTGCTTACTGTGGAAAAAGAAGAGGTTGACTGCTCCAAAACCTAGCGAGAACGCTGTGAGAATGATTCCCCAGTTCTGAAGATTTTTCACCGCCGATGATGTCCAACTCGCTCCAGCTTCATTTACCGGTGGTAGGACTACAAAATAGTCCGACATCACTAATACAGCTACAACGAAGACAATCACTATTGGTATGGTTTTCCTAGCTAATGACATTCATCATACCTCCTACATTCCCATCAGATCCACTAATATCGAGCTTCCAAAAGTACTAGCTATAACGCCCAAGATCATCAGGATCAAGGCCACGATTTTACCGTAGTCTTGCCCCATGATAGTCCCTGACGTGATAGGGTCTTTTGAGAGATAAGCTCCAGCAGCGTAGATCTCTTCAGAGATAAGCAGATAGTCACATATGACGGCGAAGAAGGGTATCTGGTATCCTCTAGCAGTACCTGCCAACTGAATTGAACCAATTCTGTTAAAGGTCTCTGCGAAAAGCATTGACTCTGCGTAGAAAGGTCCGATCATGATGTTGGCGGCGGGTCTTTCTCTTTCTGCGATCCCTTGTACAGCAGAAGCATAAGCGAATTGCTCACTTGAGAGGTACCGAATCTGGTCCTCTGGAATGAACTCTTCTGGTTTGCCTGCTTTAATGTAGGCATCCTTCATGAGTTCAGTTGCAATGGGCATGACTTGTGCTTGATAGACCGAGTAAATCATTTTAACTCCATAGTTAGCACAGAGTTCAGCAACGTAAGCTAAGACCGCTAATCCAGCTACTAGCTGAGGTGCAACTGTGGAGGTTAGGTCTCCTAGACCTGTTGTGAAGTGTAATGGTCTATTCATCTCGGCACATCTGCCAACCATCTCAGGTAACGCATCTAATCCGGTGAGTCTTCTGAAATGAGGGAGCTTCTTTTTCGCCATCTCCATACCGCTTAGTATGAAGATCCAAATCAGAATCAGCATTCCTAACGCAAAGATTCTTCCCGATACAAGTAATGATATCTAAACCATCTCCTGTTTATTTAGGGTGAATTGAAGTTATCCCAAATAGATATAATACTTACGACTAAATACGATATTTATCGATTCTTAGAGAAGCAATATTATATTTATCTCAAGTTTTTTATCTAGAAATCTAAAATTTTACTATTAGGTTAGCCTCTGTTAAATAGTACATTAACCGAATCTAAATCATGGTAGCCCAAAAAGAGGATAGTAAAAAGACATCTCAGATTTACTGGGCAGGCGCGTATATAGCCTTTGGAATCCCTTTTCTGGGATTGGAATTGCTGGGTATTCTCAACGGAGTCTCACCGGCTAACGCCGACCTTCAGAATAACATGCGTCTCATAATACTGCTTCTTCATTTAGCAGGGGGATTAGTGGGGGGCTATCTGGTCACTATGAGGTCATCGGTTGGTTGGCTTCAAGGAGGAATAGTGACTGGTGTTATGGCTTATGTTCTTGAGGAGATTGTGCACACTGTTCTCTATGGTTGGAGAGCGATTGGTGATCAATTCACAATGTTCGCTCTACTATTGGGCTCAGTGATTGGGGCTATGGTCTATGAGTACATTGATTCGAAGAACATGGTCAAGATAAATGCTAAAAAAACTGATGAAGAAGAAAATGAGGGTTAATTAACTGGATTTTCTGAGAACTCTCCCAGCCCTTGCTCCCGTATGCTCCTCGTCCTGTAATGTTAACTGACCGTTTACAACCAGATGCAGTATACCTTCTGGGAATAGTTTCGTTGACTCCGGTGGCACAAAATCGGCTCTATCGATAACGGTTTCTGGGTCAAAGACTACTATATCCGCGTGGTTGCCTGGGAGAAGTATTCCTCTATTGTTTAATCCCAGTGTCTGGGCTGGTAGGCTTGTCATTTTTCTCACTGCATCTTCTAGGGTGAGCACGTGTTTGTCGCGTACATATCTTCCTAAGACCCGTGGGAATG
>CAYTVK010000155.1:0-5437 GCA_964441725.1 uncultured Candidatus Bathyarchaeia archaeon
CTACATAAAGACACTCGCTTGAAGGTATCCCTATTTTTTCAAGGCAGAGTTCGTAGATTTTTTTATCAGGCTTATTTAATCCAACTTCACATGAAAAGATCATTTCATCAAAATATGATAACAGACTATCCTGTTTCTTGATGTATTCTAGGAAATCTCTTGGCATGTTTGATATAATGGAAAGGTTGGAGACATTGTTTCTTATTTCGGTTATAAATTGAAGCATGCCTGGGTTGATCTCTGTCCAGCTTCTGATATCCTCGTAAACTAAAGTTGGTATTAGGAATTTATCCAAGGTATATCCGAGATGGTTTAGTATATTTATCCAATATTCTTCTCCAGAGTTTTTTCCGTTATCAAAATCAACCCGATAATGACGGTAAACCTCCATAAAATCCGCTGCTTCGCGTCCCAGTGTCTTGAATATCCTTTTCTTGAAATCACCTTTCTGTGGTTCAGTAATTACACCGCCATAGTCGAGAATCAGGGAACGGATATCCATCATAATGACAAGTATTCTACCGATCAAAGATAATTAATTTTTATCAAGTGGCCTCAGTGTAACTCTGATTCATCATTCGATCAACCTAATGCCTTCACATCATCGGCCACGAAAATAATAGAGCCCTCTGGGTTAAACGTTCCCCATATTCACCCAATGCTGATTTGGGTACCCTTATCCTCCATCTTCTTCTTGAAGCTGATCTCCAGCACGCCGTTCCTGTAACTGGACTTGGCTGTCCCGCGATCTATCTCGGACTCAAACTCCAGCTCCTTAAAGTATCGTTTATCAACGTTATCCACAGTTATACTCAAACCTCTTGGAGTAGCGAAAAGCTTGATATCCTCCTTCTCCACGCCGGGAAGCTCAGCCAGAACCTTGACACCAACATCATCCTTAATAACATCCACCAATGGTTTCCTTCTCCCCTGTAGGCTCATGTGTGTCTCGTCCTCTGTCAATCCGGGTTTCATGTTGCCAAACTCTCTGATGACTGGTTTGCCGCCTGGCCCGATCTTTACGCTGTACCCATACACAAATGGCCCGTA
Organism: uncultured Candidatus Bathyarchaeia archaeon; assembly: GCA_964441725.1. Classification (GTDB taxonomy): domain Archaea; phylum Thermoproteota; class Bathyarchaeia; order TCS64; family TCS64; genus RBG-16-57-9. The sequence goes on from CAYTVK010000155.1 coordinate 1,051, forward strand.
TTCGCGCCGCGTTGAACCATCTGGACTACGTATCTCGAGGCTCATCTCCTCTGGCATGGTCTCCTCCATCTCCTTGATGACATCAGTCATCTCTTTCTCCATCTCCCGCATCATGCGGTCAAATTCGCTGAAGAAGCTGTCTCTCTTGCTGTATCGCCTGAACCATTCATCCCAAAAGGACATTTATATTCACTATACGATCCTCTTTTCAAAACCCCGTATAAATCTTATGAAGAAAGGGGTAAAAGCAACGGACTCGCCTTTATCATGCCTTGACTATCCTTGTAAGCTACAGCGAGATAGCCCTCAAATCCAGATACGTGAGAAACCAGCTTGAGAAAAGCCTAGCACAGGACATCGTGAATCTCCTCCGAAAACACGGTTACGAGAACCCATCCACGCGAAGAAGATATGGACGCATCTACGTTGACGGAGTGCCCAACGAGGCAGTGGACGTAGTCTCCAGAGTCTTTGGTGTGGCTAACGCGATGCCCAGCGTAGAGACAGAATACAATTTTGAATCAGTCATAAATGGCATCGTAGAAGAAGCCGAGAGGAGTCTCAAGGAAGGAGATGGCTTCGCTGTACGGCCAAAGGTAGTCGGTGAGCATGAGTTCAACAGCAGGGATATTTCCTATGAGGCTGGGTCTAGGGTATTGGATGCCTTGAAGGGTCGCGGCATCCATGTTGATCTTGATGAACCGGATGTAACTCTCTACGCTGAGGTACGGGACAAGGACGCCTTTGTCTACAGCTCAATAACCAGAGGCGTGCTAGGTTTACCCTACGGGACACAGGGAAAAGCCATCAGCCTATTTAGCGGTGGCATAGATAGCCCAGTGGCTGCTTGGATGCTCATGAAACGAGGAGTAGACGTATTACCCTTGTTTATGGATCAGCGCCCACTGGTAGGTGACACTTATGTAGAGCGAGCCATTGAGTCATTCAAACAGATAGCGTCCTATGTGCCCCGGAAAAGCTACACGCTCTACAGTGCACCCATGGGGGATGTGATGCAGAGAATCATCGAGACTCGTGAACCCAGATTCATATGTGTGATGTGCAAACGCAGCATGTACAGGATAGCTCAACTGTTCGCTGAAAAGCACAGGGCAAAGGCCATCATCACCGGTGAGAGCCTTGGTCAGGTAGCGAGCCAGACCCTGAGCAACATGTATGTGCTGAGTTCATCGATTCATCTTCCCATTCTTCGCCCACTGGTTGGACTCGATAAGGTTGAGATAGAGGACATCGCTAGAAAGATCGGATCATATAAGATCACGGCTGTATCAACCGATGGATGCAAGGCTGTTCCTACAGGCCCAGCGACCCGCAGCAAGATAGAGGTCATCGAAGAACTTGAGTCTGAGCTGGGGCTTGTGGAGCTATGCCGTGAGGCTGCGGATAATATCTCGGCTATCTCTGAAGGATGAAAGAGTTAAACATCTTGGTTCCCTGATAACTTGGGATAGATTTGTCCAATATATCAAAGGATGCATTTACAGGCGCACAGGAGATCGATTTCAGCGAGGAAAAAGAGTACTGGAACGAGTATAAGTTAGCCGATGGAACCACTTTGAAGGTTAAACTGGTGCTGAGGGGTGTAAAACGTCTCAACCAGTATGAGCCAGATGGCACACCCATCTACGCTATAAACAGCATGAATGTCGTACGGGCAGTTGATGTACCGCAGGAACTCAAGGCAAAGCCCAAGAAATCCGAAGTAAACCCCGTATAGGTGAATAGATGAAACTCAGACTCGTCGCCCATACCCCAAACATCGAGACCATGATAGCCACAAGCATGCTTACCACGACAAGCGGAGCCCTGCCAAGTACCCTGTATAACAGGCTTCTCGCTAACCCTGAGAAGGTCAGTGATATCGTTAGTAGGGTTGAGGTTCAGCATGGTAACATCATGGAGCATAACAGGCTCATATGGAGGGTTGAGGCTACGCGGGACGAGATTCTGTCAATAATGCTCCGCAATAAGTTCTTCAACGTAACCGAAGCCGGAGACGGAATCTGGGCTTTAAGCAGCAACCTCAGAACCCTCGTGGAATATCATCAGGGGAACCAAGACGAGTTCAGCGAGCAACTCGTGAAATCCATCAAAGACGCCACTCCACAAGTCTACAAGTTCATAAGGAGAACCATAAAATGAAGGCAGAGCTACTCGCCTACATCCCTCTAGGGGAGATGGAGAAAGAATTCCCAAATCTAGACTGGAGGAAGTTATTGCCTCATCTCGGTTACACTTTTGCCATCGAGAAGGTCAGTCGGGCATGCAGTCACCAGTTGGTGCGTCACCGCGTTGCCAGCTTCAGCCAGCAGAGCCAACGGTATATCACTGTGAAGCGGCTCAACGAGAGAGTGGTGGTTCCGCCCAGCATCGGGTTAAACACGGATTACAATGATTTCATCAAGCAGTCCAGTGAAACATATCAAAGACTTGTTGGAGAAGGCACACCGAGAGAGGATGCGCGATTTGTGTTACCTAACGCAGCCGAAACCAGTCTGCTGATGACCATGGATGGTGCATCGTTGATGCACTTCATTGGGCTGAGAACATGCAATAGGGCGCAGTGGGAGATCAGGGCACTCGCGGATATGATGCTGGAGCAATTACGTGTTGTTGAGCCCAAAATATTCAATAACGCTGGTCCATATTGCTATCAGCTTGGTTACTGTCCCGAAGGAAGACATACATGTGGACGAATGAATGAAGCATTGGAGAGATACAGAGTTTGAAGTTATTACTTGATGAGATGTACAGTGGCCTCAAGGAGTACTTTGAGGTACTTGGCTGTGATGTTGAGACCGTTCAAGATGCGGAGATATCTGGAAAGATGGATAAGGAGATAGCGGAATACGCAAAGAACCATAACCTGGTATTGATTACAGAGGATCGGAAACCAGCTGAGCTTTCAGAGCTTCTCGGTGGGCGCTTCTTCTACGTGGACAACAAGACCAAGGCATTGATGATCCACGAGAAACTGCTAGAGAAATACCCTGAGAAGTAATCCGAGAATAGTTTCAGTCATTGGGGTCTCGGCTCTTAATGTCTCTATCCCAGTAATGATGCTTGGTCCCCTCCTCCAGCCACTTATCCAGACCCATCTTATTGATATCCCTGAGGTTTCGCTTACAAGCCTCATGATGCAGTCTGCCCAGCACCATCTCCAGTTTTTCACATTCCTCAAAACCATCGCAGCTGTTACATGCAAAATACCCGTTTTCGACACAGCACTCACGTACAATACACTTTGATTCTCCGCCATCTATCTCTCTGCAGAACCTTGTGCAGCGGAGATTCTCCATGAACATCAGCATATCCAACAGATTATCATAATCAGCTAAATCCGATGGGAACACGCTAAAGGCTGTCTTCTCGAACTCGTACTTGTCCAAGACATCGAGAAAGTCATGGGCTGCTTCAGCGATGACCCCTGTCCTACCTAGACAGTCTCCACAGTATAAGCCGCAGTAGCCAAGGTATTGCTTATCAGCCATCAATAAGTTAGTGGCAACGAGCGGTAATATTGTTATCGAAAAAAGGAAGGTGAGCCTAGTAGCTCTTAGGCTCTGGGTCTCGGCTCAGGCTACCAACGAGGCAGTGTATGCTTCCACTGTTCCTCGGCCTGATGAGGCTATCAATATGGGCCTCAACCACCTCGACTCCGATGGACTCAAACCACTTGGTAGCCTTGGGATACTGATCGCTCGTGATGATCTTACCCGGCTCCAGTACTACTCCGCAGTCTGGGCCTTTGGCGAATCCACGGGTATCGATGCTTACGAGGTCATCCGGTGGTTTGATGAACTTCCAATCCATCTCTGCCTGCATCCAGTCCGTTAGATAGTGATCATAGTATTTTGCTTCGCCAACTGTGGTATGTCTGTCAATCATGCTGTAGTGGATGGTTCCCTTACGTGTGCCGTAGCCGGGTCCCATCCTGATGTCTACTTCTGGGTCCTGTGCCTTGATGATGTCTGCGTATTGTTGTTGCCCCCACTCGTTACCCCTCATGACTGCTGGGTCCTTGGTGTTTCCACGTGGATAGTGGACCTCTATGATGGCGTGTTTCTCGTCCAGCCAGCCACATGGACCACCCTCAACCATGCCGTCTCCGAATATCATGCCCACCACCGGGATGCCATGCTCAGCAAGCGTCTGGTACGTGGGTAGCTCCTCTCCTTTTCTGATACTATCATACATCCTGAGAATGACGTGTCCATACACCGCTGCATGTGCAACGTCGTCACAGTAGATGGATTTCACAGTGTACGGCGGATCATATGGGTCGGGTTTTCTGATGACTACCTCTATTCCCTCTGCCTTTAACGCGTCTACCAGTGTCTCGTGGTGTTTTACAAGCTCATCGAGG
>CAYTVK010000156.1:0-5430 GCA_964441725.1 uncultured Candidatus Bathyarchaeia archaeon
TCTATGAGTTTATCGTAGTCTATCTCACCGCTGACTTCCCAGGGCGTCACTACCATTTCCTTTTTTGGTTCATCTGTCATTGTTGTCTCTGTCCTTTATGGTCAGCACTATTTGTTTTTGTTGGGTGCTGGCGTTGTGGCTAGGGTTGCTTTTAGAATCTTTATCCTCCACTAGGAGGAGCTTGTCCAGTCCGAGTGATACACTCTCATTCCCTATCCCACATTATTTGCTGCAGATGGTTTTTAAAAAGGTATTTGTAACCTAGTCCAGTTTCTTCACCATGTGGACGCTGTCTACGTATTCTCCTCTGTATTTTATACCGTCTGGGTATGTACCGGTTTTCTTGTAGCCCATTTTCTCGTAGACGTGGCTGGCTCGTTGATTGATGCCATAAACCTCTAGGGCAATGTACTCTATTCCCAGTCTATTTGCGTGTTTTTCGAGTTCCTTCATCATCTCTTGGCCTATGCCTGCGTCCCTGTAGCCGTCTTTCAGAGATATACCGAGCGAAGCATAATGCTTCATCCTGCCTATTCTGGGGTTTATCTCCGAGTTGCCCACTGCGTGTCCATCTATCTCAGCTACTATCATCATGTGTTGGTTTCGTTCCAGTCTCTTCAGGCAGTTTGCGAGCCACTCAATTTCTTCATCCTTAGTCTTCTTAGTATCTACAGCTACCATGGCCTCTTCCTCTACGAGACTATTGATGAACTCAATCATGTCATCGAGGTCACTCCATCTGGGGGTTCTCAGGGTTACTTCTCTGCTTTTTCTATCTGTGAATTTTCTGAGGACTGTGTCTGGTTGCATGCTCTTCGTTAGCCAGTGTGTAGTTGAGTATAAAACTGGTTAGTAATTGCTGTTTCTGGTAATGGCTGGCGGCAACTCGGTGCTTTTTTTCTTGTTATCTGTCGGGTTCTGTGCACTGTTTTACCGGTTACCAGTGCGTTTTTCGTCATGTATTGAGTCTTGTTCTCGGCTGTTCTGTGGCTGTTTATCTGAGAATGGGGTTGGAAACGCTTTGGATTGGTGTGCCCCCTCTCCCCCTTTGGTGTTAGGATTCGAGGATATCTAGCACTGCTGCTTCCAGAGTCTTCCCTGATGGTGGGTTCTCGATGATCTCCCCCACCTTGTTTCCTTCTTTATCGAGGATGTACATGGATGGGATTTTGATCACGTCAAACTCATCGACCTCCGTTGGGCTCGGCGGTATCCTCCAACGTTTGGTAGAACTCTTTGCGTCTCTCATGAGGTGACCGAATATACGCGTCTTGAGTCCTGTTTCTTCTTGTATGCGAGCTAAGACTGGTATGTTTCTCATGCAGTCGGGGCACCATTCCGCGCTGAAGGCGTAGATGATGTTTTTATCGCTGTGGCATTTGAGTTTAGTAGCTATCTCTTCTTCAAGCCCGTATGAGTCGTAGCGTTCTATGAACCGAGGCTCTTTCTCTTTACTCGACTCTATGTAGTGCTTTACGTCTTCTGAGTCGGCGTTTAATTTCTCGATATCGTACATTGTGTGTGGTGTTGAACGGTTTTATATAAACAAGGTCACTATCTTGCTGTTTTGATGGCGTCAGCGAAAGCCACAGGAAGCCCGTGTTCAATGATCTCCTCAGCAACCTCATCAACAGGATAAACTACCCGTCTAAACTCCACTGAGACCGTATCGTCGAGTTTAATCAAGGCGTAGCAGGCTCTGTTGTCGCCGTCTTTTGGTTTTCCAACGCTTCCATCATTGATTATCTGAATCCTGTTTACCTCTCTCTGGTATGGTTTATGCGTGTGACCGCATACCAGCACATCAGCGTCCACGGTTTCCAGCATTCTTGTGAGGCTTCTCTCAGGTCTGTCCTCGTAAAGATATTCATTGATCCTGCGTGGGCTTCCATGAACCAGAAGAAACTTGAAGCCATTTGCTTCGAATGAGATTTGATTGTTGAGGTTCTTGAGATATTCTTTGTTCTCAGGGGTTACCTGATTCGTCGTCCATTCAATGCTTTTCTTACCATTGAGTTTCTCCTCCTCAGTGACGTAGGCACAGCCACAGTCTCCCTTCTCGTAGCCGACTCCCTCATCGTAGTTTCCCATCACTGTTGGTATCTTTGCTTCTCTGATGGTCTCGATTACTTGGTTCGGTTTTGGTCCATAGCCTACGAGGTCACCGAGACAGAATATATGATCGGGGTTCTGCGCTTTGATGTCTTTGAGAACGTTCTCTAACGCTGCTTGGTTTCCATGTATATCCGAGAATATAGCTAACTTCATTTTATTACCTCAGCGAGACTCTTCTACCGCTTATAGCATAGCTTATGGATTCGCTGATGTAGGTGCTGTGATCGGCTATTCGTTCAAGGTACCTGATTGTCAAAGAGTACGCTATAATGGTTTTTGGTGAGGCGTTGCTCTCCCAGAGCATCTTCATGTTCTTGAGATAGAGATCATCTGACTGTGCTTCTGTCTTGGCTTGCTCCCATATGCAATTCTGGTCCATCTCCCTGATGAAATCAATGCTCATTGTGACGCATTTCATAACTACTTCAGCCATCTCTTTGAACCTGAAACCGTTCTCCGGTATCTGTTCCCATTCGCCAAGGCGATTCTTGATATCTCCTATGTCCAATGCGTATCTACCATAGCGCTCTATATCGTAGGCTATCTTGATGTATGCCTTGAGTGTTCGAAGATCGGTTGCCATGGGTTGATGAAGCGCCATCAGTTCGACTGCTCGGTCCTCGACTTCCTCGCTGAGCATGATTATGGTGTTGCTCCATGCCTTGAGTTGGACATAACCGTCCTCTTCCTTGAGGAAACCATCAATGGCTAGCTCTAGTGCCTGCTTTGACAATTGTCCCATCTTCACTAGGAGACTCTTTATCTGGTTTATTCCAATGTCTAGTGGTCTGCTCATTTTATCACCCGAATTTTCCTGTAATATAATTCTCCGTTAACCTGTTCTGTGGGTTCTCGAATATGTTTCTCGTTGAATCAAACTCGATTACCTCTCCGATGTACATGAACGCCGTCATCTCGCTTACCCTCGCAGCCTGCTGGAGGTTGTGGGTAACGAGAACAACCGTATAATCCTCCTTTAGGTCACGCATCAGTGACTCTATCTTCATAGTAGCGATGGGGTCCAATGCGCTGCATGGTTCATCCAAGAGTATGATCTCAGGGTTGATGCTCAGTGCCCTTGCAATGCAGAGGCGTTGCTGTTGCCCACCGCTCAATCCGAAGGCTGATTCGTGAAGACGATCCTTTACCTCTTCCCAGAGGGCTGCTTTTCTAAGGCTCTTCTCTACTAGTTTGTCTAATTCTTCTCCGCTCGCTAACCTGTGAAGCTTTGGGCCATAAGCTATGTTATCATAGATGCTCATGGGGAATGGGTTTGGCTTCTGGAACACCATTCCTATTATTTTACGGAGATTGTAAACATCCTCCTCCTCACTGTATATGCTTCTCCCATCCATGAAAACCTCGCCCTCGATTCTGCAAGTTGGAATGATGTCATTCATCCTGTTGATGCTTCTCAGCAGAGTGCTTTTCCCGCACCCACTAGGTCCCATGAACGCTGTTACTATGTTGTTCTTTATTGCGATGTTGATGTTTTTTAGAACATGGGTTTCTCCATACCAGAGGTTCAAGTCTTTAAAGACGATCTTATCATTAGCCATGGCTGGTATGAACCCAGCTGATTCCTCATTGATCATATAATTGCTGTTTCTCATCTTCCAAGTTTCCTCAAAAAGTGGTTTCTAATAATTAGCGCTGCGACGCTCATCGAGAGAAAAATCACCAATAACACAAGGCTAGCCCCAAAAGCCCGTTGCAATCCTTCCGCAGTATGCCCCTGAGTAGCCAACAAGTAAATATACATTGGAAGGCTCCCTGTTGGACTCCTTAAGGTTCTTGGCACAAAAGCTTCAAGACCCGAACCCGCTGTGAGCCATACAACCGCTGTTTCACCAATCGCCTTTCCCATCCCAAGCAGGATGCCTGTGACTATTCCCGGTATGGCTGCAGGTATGACCACCTTGAGTATTGTCTGCCACTTTGTGGCTCCCATGGCGAGGCTAGCTTCTCTATATTTTTGTGGCACCACTTTGATGGCTTCCTCTGACGCCCTGATGATCCACGGGAGCATCATGAAGCTCAGGCTTATGGCTCCAGCGATTAGACTGGTCTTTAGATGCAGATAATAGACGAGGAACTCCAGCCCAAATAACCCTATTACTATACTTGGCATCCCAGCCAGGGTCTCCGTGAAGAATCTTACAGAGTTGGTTAGCGTGTTTTTCGGCGCGTATTCAGCCAGGTATATGGCTGATGCTACGCCTAGAGGTGCTCCCAGCAGGGTACATAGTCCCACTAAGTATAAGCTGCCTATTATCTGGGGGAATATTCCACCATACTCGAACCTGTATGGTCTGCCAGTGAGGAACTCTAGGTTAATAGCTCCTATACCATTCGAGGCTACCCACAGAATGATTATCGGGAGAATGATGAGGCTCAGGAAAACCGAGACATAGAGCAGTCCCTTGATTATTTGCTCCTTATGCGCCTCATTCATGGATGTTTTTCCCCTTTATTACGAATGTGGCTACAAAGTTCAACACAGTCACCATGAAGAACAATACCACTCCTATTGCGAACAATGCATGTTGATGCGGAGACCCCCACTCAGTGTAGCTGAACTCAATGGCTATGGTGCTCGTCAACACTCTCACCCTGTCGAGTATGCTAACTGGTATCCAAGGTGTCTCGGGGTTACCCACTACCATGAGTACAGCCATAGTTTCCCCCATGGCTCTGCCTATCCCAAGAACTAATGCTGTGCGTATCCCTGATGAGGCGCTTGGCAGCACCACGTTCCAGACGGTCTGCCACTTTGTGGCCCCCATGGCGAGGCTGGCTTCTCTGTATGCTCTGGGCACAGCTCTGATGCTATCCTCTGCGATTGTGATTAGGTTGGGTAGTATCATGAAGGCGAGTACAATCCACCCCGCTAGAATGGATTCTCCTCTTCCACCAATGTTGTTTCGTATGAATGGAACTATTATCATTAAGCCAAAGAACCCGATTACTACCGATGGGATCCCAACTATTACCTCTACAGATGATTTGATTATGTTACGTAGCCAGAATGGTGAGAACTCGCTGAGAAAGATGGCTGTAGGGATGCCGATGGCTGTAGCGATAATGATGGCTCCTGATACAACTGCTAATGTTCCTACTAATGTTGGTAATATGCCGAAGAGATCCTTGTGGGGACTCCATATTAGTCCTGTGAGAAAACCCCAGTTTAACGCGGACAGCCCTTCTTTCAGGAGGAATATCGTTATCAGGAATACTAGTATGGCTGAGAAGGATGCGCATAGGAATAGTAGTTTGTTGATTGTAGTAGTGTCCGAAAGTTAAATGAGTAACAGA
>CAYTVK010000157.1:0-5417 GCA_964441725.1 uncultured Candidatus Bathyarchaeia archaeon
CCCGAGGACAACAGCCTAAAAAGAAGAAAAAGAGTACCTGACGCCACGTCGATCCCGTAAACCTCAGCCACAGCCCTAGTCTCAGCGTCATCCACCACCGCCAAACCATTCAACACCTTAGCAGCAACAAGGGTCTCAGCCTCACCCAGATGAACCCCCGGAAACCTCAGCAAAGCATCCACCATACCCCGATCCAAAACCTCATAGACCTTCAAAATACCCTCATCCACAAGGTCCCTCACCAGATACGCGTCAGGGTAATCCCCAGCCGTCGTCTCCCTATACACCTCAGAAACTATAACCGCGTCACAAATCCCCGACACCAGCCCAAGTTTACCGATCCCAGCGAGATGGATCACCGGCGTCGCGTCAAGCACATAGACCGGCTTACCGCTCAAACGCTTCTCTCCAAGCTTTATCCACATCATCCGGTGTGACGTGCAAAGGAATCCTCTCCTCCACCAATAGATTCATCATCTCACGGAGAGACACCCCCGCCACCTCGGCAGCCTTCCACAGGGTACAGGAACCCTCTCGGTACATCCCAAGAGCCCGCTTCTTTTTCGCCTCCTTAATACCCGTCTCAAGTAAACCTCTAGCTATGGTGGACTTGTCCACGTTTTCCTCATCAGCCGTCTCCTCTATCTCCCTGTAGGTCTCTTCATCTACTCTAACCGTCAAGTTCCTAGTCTTAGCCAAAGAAAACCACCTGCATACAAAACAATAAAAACGCATACATAAAAACTTGTCTTAACCACATAGAAAAACTAACACCCCATACAGCCATAATACGAGCGAAGCCAACATCAGGGCTAGATCAGGTTAATACTTAGGCTTCAAGAAGCCCCCTGGCTACGGGGCAAGTATTGGGAAGGAAAACTTTGGTCCCCTAGCTGGCAATGTAATGAAGCCTTCATGGGTTTGGTACTATACCAATATACATAGAAAACCAAAAATACTGTATAGTATATTGGTAGTCCACCAATATTAAACTAGGTGGAGTGGATGAATAAAAAGTACATAGTGGCAGCGATAATCGTTTCAGTCATTGTAGCAGGTTACACGTTACTACAAAAACCTCAACAAAAAGAGGAAACAATCACAGTCTCAGGCGCCTTCGCATTATATCCCCTAATGATCCAGTGGAGCAACGAATACACCCAACTACACCCAGACATAAAATTCGAGATCTCAGCAGGAGGAGCAGGTAAAGGCATGACAGACGCCTTGGCGGGACTCGTAGACATAGGCATGGTCTCAAGAGAAATATATGATGAAGAGATCACAAAAGGAGCAGTCTACGTAGCAGTCGCAAAAGACGCCGTAGTGATCTCGGTAAACAGCCAAAACCCTGTGCTACAACAGCTGCTAGCAACAGGCATAACAAGTGACAAACTCAAAGCAATATACATCACAGGCGAGATATCCACATGGGGTGAATTAATCAACGACCCATCCATCACCACCTCAATCAACATATACACCCGATCAGACTCATGCGGAGCAGCCGAAACAATGGCAGCATACATGGGTTACAGCCAAGAAGACCTTCAGGGAACAGGCGTATTCGGTGACCCTGGCCTCGCCGAAGCCGTAAAAACAGACACATACGCGATAGGATACAACAACGTAAACTACGCATACGACATCCCAACTAACACCGTTGTAGAGGGGATCAAAATAGTACCCCTAGACCTAGACGAAGACGGAATCATACAGTCAACCGAGTACTTCTATGATAACAGAAACAACCTAATCACAGCCATAGCTGACGGCACATACCCTTCTCCTCCCTCAAGAGAACTAAACCTCGTAACAAAAACCAAGTTCACAGGAGCAACACACGACTTCATCAAATGGGTACTATCCGAGGGCCAGGACTCGGCAACTGAGGCAGGATACGTCCCCCTATCCAAGGAGAGACAGGCAGAGGAACTGGCTAAACTAGAATAAAGGGTGCCACCGTGAAGAGAACAGAAACTGACAGATACGCCCAGCAGCTGATGAAATCCATTCTAGCCATCAGCATCCTGTTACTGGTCTCAATAACCATAGTTCTCACATACAAATCCATCCCACTTCTCAAATCCGTCTCACTACCAGAATTATTATTCTCATCAAGCTGGAGACCATTAAAGGGACAATTTGGCTTCGCACCCTTCATAATAGGAACACTTGCAGTAACCTTCCTATCAATGATAATCGCGGTCCCCATCTGCACCCTCACAGCAATATACCTCTCCGAATACGCCTCAAAGAGAATCAGAAACCTCGTGAAACCACTAATAGACCTCCTCGCAGGAATACCCTCAGTAGTCTTCGGACTCTGGGGCATCAACCTCATCGTTCCAACTGTCCGCTACAACATCGCACCCATCTTCAAAGTCACCACCACAGGATACAATGTACTCTCAGCCAGCATAGTACTAGCCATCATGGTTTTCCCCATAATCATCTCCACAGCAGAGGAAGTACTGAACACTGTACCATTCGCACTCAGAGAGACCGCCTATGCTTTAGGAGCAACAAGATGGCAAACCGTAAAACACGTCGTATTAAGACACTCCTCAGTCGGAGTACTCGCAGCAGTCCTACTCGGATTCAGCCGAGCAATCGGAGAAACCATGGCCGTCCTCATGGTGGTGGGAAACATGGCGAAGATACCGGGATCAATATTCGACTCAGCCTACCCTCTCCCAGCACTCCTAGCTAACAACTATGGTGAGATGATGTCACTTCCCCTCTATGACTCCGCCCTCATGTTCGCCGCCCTAATACTACTACTCCTAGTAGGAGGATTCAACATCGCCGCCCGAGTACTCCAAAGAAAAATAGTGAGGATGACCCAATGAAACAAGCGCACCTAGAAGAAACCATCTTCAAAACATTAATGATCCTATCATTGCTAATAGTACTAGGCAGCCTTGCAAGCGTCTTCATATCCGTTCTAATGAAAGGCATCCCCGCACTATCCCTGGAAATGATCACCCAAACACCCAAAGGAGGATACTATCTCGGAAAAGAAGGCGGAATACTAAACGCCATCATAGGCTCACTATACCTCGCCCTAGGAGCCACAACCATCTCCATAGTATTAGCGCTCCCCCTCGCACTATATCTAAACGAGTATCTAGGAGAGACAAGAAGTACCAGCTACTTGAGAAGAGCACTAGATGTATTATGCGGAATACCCAGCATAGTCTACGGCGCATACGCATTCACAATCATGATCACCTTAGGCGTCAGAGCCAGCCTAGGCTGGGGCATCCTCACAGTCTCCATGTTCGAGTTCCCATACATGACACGCGCCATCGATGAAGTCCTAAAAAAAGTCCCAATGAATCTAAGAGAAACCTCCTACGCCCTAGGCTCAACTAGCTGGGAGACCGCCTCCCAAGTAGTCATCAAACAGACCTTACCCGGAATACTAACCGCAATCATCATAGGATTCGGACGAGCAATAGGCGACGCCGCCGCCGTCCTATTAACTGCTGGATACACAGATAATATCCCCACCTCGTTAGGTGACCCGGTAGCGACACTTCCTCTAGCCATATTCTTCCAATTATCAGTACCCATCGCCGAGGTACAGCAGCGAGCCTACGCCTCAGGGGCGATACTCCTCTTCATCGTGCTTGGACTAAGCATACTATCCCGCTGGGGAACCACACGGTTAATGAAATATGTAATAAGGTGAAAGGAATGGACACAACTAACCCAGTAATCAAGGTAAAAAACCTCAACGTATACTATAACGGAAACCATGTGCTCAAAAACATAAACATCAACATACCACGAAATGGCATAACCTCCATCATCGGACCCTCTGGATGTGGAAAAACGACACTACTAAAGAGCTTCAACAGACTAATCGAACTCATTCCAGAGTCAAAAACATCCGGAGACATCACATTTGAGGATCACAACATAAACGATGCCAAAGTGGATGTCACCGAACTAAGAAAAAGAATCGGACTGATAGGACAAACACCCACCCCCTTACCAATGAGCATATACGACAACGTAGCCTTTGGACCAAAAATACACCTAGAAAAAACAGGGATAGAGGCAAAAGTTGAACGCTGCCTCCGATCCGCCGGATTATGGGACGAGGTAAAAGACCGGCTCAAGGAACCTGCCTACAGATTAAGCGTTGGGCAGCAACAGAGACTGAGCCTAGCCCGAACCTTGGCAGTAGACCCTGAGGTTCTGCTCTGTGATGAACCAACCTCATCGCTGGACCCATTATCCGCTAAACACATCGAGGAACAACTCACATTGCTAAAGCAGGATTACAGCATCATCTTCGTTACACATACGCTGCGTCAGGCTAGACGAATCAGCGACTATGTGTTGTTTATGTATCTGGGGGAGGTCGTTGAACACGGCTCAGCGGAGAAAATATTCCACCACCCAGAAAACCAGAGAACAATAGACTATGTTGAAGGGGTAATGGGATAGTCAACGCTGACCTGAACCCCATAACCCAGACCATACCCATCCAGATATATGCATACCAGCTCGCGGTACTCAGAGGAGCAGACCCCGAGAAATAGAGGGTATCGGATTTGGGTGCTAGACCATGATTTTCTTATCGCAGTCTAAGAGGCTAATTATGATCGATAAGACCAAACCTATAAAGAAAACTACTGAATAAACATAACCTTTTATGTAAGACAATTATTGTACATACATGATAGTATGGCGTCCATAACCGTGAGAATACCCGATGAACTAAAAAAAGAACTCGAAGACACAGGAGTAAAAATAAGCGAAGTAACCCGAAAAGCCCTAGAAAACGAGGTAAGAAGAATCCAAGAAGAGAAAGCCAGAGAAGCCGCAAAGAAACTCAGCCAGCTACTCCGCGAAATACCCGACGAAGAAATCATAAAAGCTATCCGGGAGACCCGAGACCAGAGATGAATAAACTCTTCGACGCCTCAGCCATAATGCTACTAACGAAAAACCACCCCCAAGAAGCCCCTACGCTCCTCAAACACGAACATCTACTGGACTTAACTCTCTACGAACTCGGAAACACTATCTGGAAGATCAACAAACTATACAAAAAACCAGATAAAAACACAGCCATAGAATCATTAGAGCAGGCTTACCACCTCATCGCCCTCATGAATAAACACGAAATACAAACCAAGCAAACAATAATCTCAATAATGGAAAACGCCTTCCAGTACAACCTAACATACTATGACTCAGCATACCTCACAACCACTCAACAACAAAAACTCACACTTGTCACCGAGGACAACCAACTAGAAAAAGCAGCCAGAAAAGCAAACATCCCAGTAGAAAACACTGAGACATTAATATCCTCAACATAACCCCAAGAAATACCCACAACAAACCAGAAAACGCTATGTGAACTAATCCTTAAACGTATTCATCAAAGTACCCGA
>CAYTVK010000158.1:0-5396 GCA_964441725.1 uncultured Candidatus Bathyarchaeia archaeon
CTGGGCGGTCTGATGATGAGTCCTAGCAGCCAACTCAATGCTACAGTACTCTTCTGCCTTCCCAAGTAGATGCCGCAGAACACTCACATACTTACCATGAACAAGATTCATCGCATGTCGGATCTGGATCTGCTCAACATTATCAGTGAGATCCCTGCTGGTCAAGCCAAGATGAATATACTCGTAGCCACCAGCTGCCTGACAAAAAGCCTCGATCTTAGCCTTAACATCATGCTTCGTCCTGCGCTCAATCTCCTCGATAAGCTCCAGATCAATCTTATCTACAGCCGCCTCATAGGCTCGAACAGCCTCAACAGGAATGTCAAGCCCCAGATCACGTTGAGCTTTCAAGACGCTGAGCCAGAATTCCCGCTCAAGCTTTGTCTTTCCTTCTTCGCTGAAGATGTGGTTCATTTTTTCTGTTGCGTATCGCTGGCTGAGGATGTTAAGATTCATGAGATTACCTTCAAACAAGAATACGGTTAAGAAATATAACAAGAATACCTTTACTCGCAGAGGTAGAGTATAAGTTTAAGAGTAAAACAATGTCTTAAGCTCAGCTTTTAGTATCTTCTTTTTTAGTTTACTAACGGTGCAATCGTTCTCAATACCGATAGAATAAAGCAGGAATTGATTGGTTTTTGTTTTATTCATTATTCTCTCGCCTGCTCTAGCGAAAACGTATCCACAGGACGCAACAATCTGGGCTTCTCTTTCACTAGCTCTATTGTATGGATATGCGAATGCATACACATGCTTTCCTGTGATGTTTTCAATTGTTCTTTTCGATTCCAAGAGATCTGATCTAAATTGATCCGTGGTAAGAGAGGTTGAGGGGTGATGGTATACCCCATGAGATTGAAAATCGACGACCTTGCTCATCTTTTTAATCTGTTCTATGTTCAACATTGTGCGACTAGATTCAACAAAGAACATGTTTTCTTGATCGTTAAATGCATTTTCTTGGAAGCTGGTTATTGGAGCAGGTTTTTTATTCGTACCTATAAATCCAGTTGTAAGGAAGATAGTAACAGGTATGTCCTTCTCCTCTATAATAGGAAGCAAAGAAAAGTTAGAGCACCACCCATCATCAAACGTTATAAACAAAGAGTCTTTTGGCAGAGGAGCCCCATTCTCATAATGTTTCCGAAGTGAATCAAGGGGAGTCAAGCTATAATGTCTTGATAAATATTCCATGTGTTCTTCGAAGGAATCGGGATCTATCCTATGGTAATGTATGAAAGTGAACCAATCCTTTTTGAGGTATTTTCGAATCGAGCCAGAGGCACCCCAAGTGGATAACAGCAAATTACTCAATCGACAACAAACCTTCTTGTTCGCCAGATACTAAGGTCTCTACCTAGTAGTTTCTCAAGTTGAAGCAAATCATCTCGATAATACTCAGCGAAACGCTTGTAGACACCTTCAGTTAAGATACTCCTATTTTCATCTGGTCTAATGCCTGTATATATTGACCTGAAGAAGAAGGGTGCTCTTGGATGAAGCATAATCTTTGAAAGGTTCCCCCAGAAGAAACTAGTATGTTCAAGTTGCCCCAGTTTTGTCCTCAACTGCGTTGATGGAGCCTTGAAATCTGGATTAGCGCCTATAAAATTGTATATTTCTGAGATGAAGGCAAAAGGATTAGTCTGAATATCCTCGTAGATTTTAATGAGGATGTTTTCACGTGGGAATTCTGAAAAGAAGGGAGATAATTGCTTGCTATATTTACCCTCTTCCATAAACTTGGGTTCAAAGTCTAAGCTTTCGAGAAAGCCTCTTTGACGTAGATCATTATCATTACTAGCCGACAGAACATAGTGACTGTACATTCGCTCTACGGGGTCTCTCAGACAGAACACTAACTTAACATTAGGTAATGACTCTTTGATACGAGTGGCCACTTGATCAGAGTGTAAGTAGCTTGCGGTCTTCTCACCAATAATAGTCTCCGCTGTCTTGTCATGGAAGAATTCACTATACCAATCCTTGCCCTTTTCATAGTTTTGATCGAAATAATGAGTCTCTTTTGGCTGCATATAGACTTCGTTGTGCTCAGACAAGCACTCCCTTATCCAGCCAGTCGCACACCTTACTCCCCCTGCGACGATAAAAGTAGGCTCTGAATTTTTGATCATGATCCTTGTTTAATGGTAACGCAGTGATAAAACCATAACTATCGTGCACTAAATACTAGTTTCACAGCCTTACTTGATCTGAGTCTACTCAATGTTATATTAAATATTGACTGGTAAAACCGAGACAAACAAATTTATAGCCACGCGAGTTGGGAAAAGGAATATGCTAAAAAATAGGCATAATGCTACAAAATGTAGCTGTTCTCGGTTTTATATTAAGTCTTAACCATTTCCCATAAGGAAACACTTTCACCGAGTTGCTGGTCTACCCCCAGTGCGTCCATGATTGTTTGACCTATTGACTTTGTTGAAACAGGCTTATCGATGACTAACCCAGCCTTGATGTTTTCGCCATAGAGAATTAAAGGTACATGAATAAGTTCAGGAACGAATTTGTCCGCATGGTGACTATATTGCCCATGTTCTCCAAACTCCTCTCCGTGATCAGCGGTTACCACGAGTAGATCATCTTTGTTGAAGGAACTGAAAAAATATCCTAGCTCATGGTCCATTTCTTTAATATCTTCAGTGTAAAGTGCCTTTGCCTTTTCGATCTCCTCAGTCGTAGGTTCATAGTTGCCGTGCACAGACTCGATTAACTTGTCATTTAAAGTTCTCATTTCTTGCCGCGTCAGATTCAAACGGGTATTAATAGGGTAATATGGACTGTGAGGCTCCATGAGGTGAACCCAAAGGAAGTAATCACTGTGATTACTCATCCACTTTTGGCTAAATTCCAGCGTCTCATGAGACCGTGCGTATGGGAGATAATCATCATCTTCATAAAAAGCAGCCCTAAACTTTTTCATACCAGCTATGACTTGGGAAGGCAGATTATTACGTAGAGTACGCTTCCAATTTTTACTCATTCTAAATTTTGTTGATTTGATGTCTATGGTTTCCTTAAATCCGGAATAGAACTCATGAACCATAGGGTTACTGTGTATAAGTGCGGTGTAAAACCCTGCTTTATCAAGAAATGTCGCAATATTCATATTAGGATCGAAGTTTTTCTGACCAGACAGAATATACGGCATGCTAACTATAGTTGATGAATTACCGGCACTTGCGTTTGTAAAACAAACGCCCTCCTCTGCAAGCTTCATAAGATTTGGTGTATTCTCGTGGTTTACGTAGTCATATCTTAATGCGTCAAGTATTAGCAGCACGACGTTCATCTTAATACCTCGAATTCGCGATTACCTGTGTACTCGTTGTATATTAATATATGAAACAGGGTCAAGAAGCCTTGTTTAATTGATGTAGGAACTCCAGAAGCTGCTTGGCACGTATTTCCGATGTATGATACTTCATAGCTGTCTCGTAACCGTTACGGGCGATCCTCTCCCTCTCGACATCGTCCTCAAGATAATATTCCAGTTTTTCCTTCCAATCATTTTCCGTTATTTCCACGTAGTTTTCACCAGATACAAAATGGAGTTTTTCGCAGGTCTGGGGTTTATTAGCCATTACCAAGGTTCCGCTCCCCATTATTTCAAAATATTTGGAAAGAGGGTAATGGAAGATGCTGTTACCAAAGATAAACACCTTTGATTGTGCAATTGTCTCAGCATATTTTTCTCCAACTATGTATCCCTGTTTGAGAAGTGCAGATATGTCCCGTTCAACGGATTCTCCGGGAGGACGCCCCTTCACAATGTATTTCCAAGTTTTATCTTCGCAAAGTTTTGGTAACTGTTTAACTATTTTGTTCCTTAGTGGGTAAACTTTCTGTCTATAAGCACCTAGAAATATTACATCGTTTTCTTTTTCGTCGCTAGGTCTGTATATTTTGGGTTCAGTGAACCACGGGAAATGAAGTAATGGTTGATTAATATTCTCTAAGTAATAGTTCTCATCAATTTTTGTGTAGTATGTATATCTATTGAACAAACTTTTCTTTTGATAGGGGCAGTAAAGATATCGCATTAATACTCCGTTAGAGCCATTGTTTACTAAATTAACCCATTCCTTCGGCTCAACGTGGAGATCAGCAAGAGTTGTGATAACTGGAGGTAGTTTTGACTTGTTGCCGGTATATGTTTTGTATTCTTTCTTATTCGGGCGATTACATATTATGAAGTCTGGTGGGTCATTTCCATAAAGTCTCTTCACTGTCTCATCTATGGCTTCTCCTGGTTTATGGTCTGGCCATCCTGGTCCTGACCATTTGCACTCTGCCTGTTTAGAGATCTCGTTTTCTAAAAAAAATATTACATTCATATTTACTAGGTTTTTTGTTTTAAGTCCTGTGAATAATATTCTCATTGGTGATTGACTCCTTCTAACAGGTTTTCTTCATTGAGAATATTGATGAAAGTCTCGGCAACTTTTCCCCAGGTGAATGTATTATGGATTCGCTGCTTGGCTTTTTCTCCCATTTGCATTAGTTTCTCAGGATCACACATCAACAAATCCACTTTTTCCATGAACTCATCCATAGTATCGGTTACGTAACCTGTCTTATTATTAACCAGTATCTCTGGGATCGCTCCTACATTTGAAGCTACACATGGTTTCGCGGATGCTCCAGCCTCTAAGAGCGTCATGCCGAATGACTCCAGATTACTTGGGTGGATAACCAATTTGCAGTTACTGTAATAATATTCCACGTTATTCACAAACCCTTTGAAAATAACGTTATTACTAATACCAAGCTCCTTTACATCTCTCTTCACGTGATTAAGGAACGTTCCATCCCCAAGAATCGTTACGGTATACTGCATTTTTAACTCCTTGAAGTGTTCAAAGAACTCCTTTAGAACACGAATCTTTTCCGGTATGTTAAAATTCATAACGCAGAGCAGATCAGAATTGAAACTAGGATCAGGAGCTCTCTCACAGAACCTTTCTATATCAACGCCATTGTACATCAGGTATGTTTTTTTATCAAAGCCTTGTTGTGTTGCCTCTTTTTGAATATACTCGGATATTGCAATAACGAAGTCCACAGTATCGATGGCTTCGTTGTATTGGCGTTTTTTAATTATATACCCTAATTTGTTTTTTAGTGGTATATCAGAAGTATTTTGCTCAGCCCAGTGATTAGCTTTTAATCTGAGGGCTATAGAGTTTACTTTTCCCTCTTTTTTTGCTTTTTTTGCTCCGTTTAACCCATAATAGGGGTTGTGTGTTACTAAAAGATCGCAATCTATCGAGTTTATATAATAGTTGGTAGGTAGCGCTAGAAAGTTTCTGGAAATATGATTATCTATAGTGCTACATTCGATTTTATATTTCTGTAATTCTTTGCATAAT
>CAYTVK010000159.1:0-5373 GCA_964441725.1 uncultured Candidatus Bathyarchaeia archaeon
CACACCTTCTTCACCCACTCCTGCTTCACAGGCTCCATTCCGGGCAACACAGGCTGAGGAGCATTACAGGCAGGGCAATATCTATCATAGTATGGGATCATTGCCCCGCAGCTGTGACAGAACTTTGTTTTCTCTTGACTCATTCCAGAAAATCTTCTTCTTTCTTGGTTAGATGATGATAGAGCTCAACCAGCAGCATGAATGCGAAATATGCGCCGGGCAACATCCCGACCAAATACGCGATCAACTGAATTGTACTCATCTGCTCACTCATTAATAATTCTCACATCCCAGAATCGAGGAGGCACCTTAAATGGGTTTTGCATCCCTTAGAAGGGCACAGCCTGATACTCGTTACTGCAAGGCGGACCAGCCGTGTACATGAAAAGCCGCCTCTCAGGCACTATAAACACCGATGAGACAGTCTCCTCCTGATGATCCGCATCCTGTATAAGCACAGGGTGGTGGCAGATACTCGTCGGGTAATCAAAATGGTCTGTGAGAATATCCTTGAAGCTCTCAAAGTTGTGTTTTTCACTGCTCGTAAGCTTCTCACATGCCAGCACATACCTGTTGACGCTGTTGGGCTCGCTTAGAACAAAGTTATCCTTCACACCAAGCCCCCGTTCCCCGATGAAGTGATTTGTGTGAGCCAACACGCCATCATCAGGATAAATAATAGAAACATCACAGGGATGAGCCTCAAGATCAACAGCGACACCCTCCCCAGCCACCATCACATTATATGAGAGACTCCGCTTCGCATTCAGCAACGCCCTAACTGCTTCACTAAACCTAGGACTATCAAGCATCTTCCTGCAGACTAGGAAAAATGGCACAGATTCCCCCAGCCTATCACGATCCGAGACCATTGCGTTGATCACTATGCCGACGCCTTTGCTGTTCAAGCCCTTATGCCCGATGAGACCCGCCTCAGTGTGCATAATCACTGTTGGATTATCCTTCACCTTAGCCTTCAGCACGATACATGAACCGCTTACATCTCTCCTGTAATCCCAGTTCTGAGCCAGCAATGTATCCCCTGACCCTGAGCGCCTCGGCAGAGCCATAATACTGGTGCAGCCCCCAAGAAGCTGCGCGGGACTAGCCCAAGCCAGCTCATATCTTCCATTCAACGCCATCACAGACTCAAGATCAACATCAACGGCATCAGCAAGCCCCCTCATCTCCTCAACGAGACCAGCATCATAATCCCTGCTAACCCCTAACACAGAATCGGCGCGGGCAAAGACATCCTTCTTACCCATCCCGAGGTTTCGACTCCACCAGCCAAAATAGTAGTTAATATTCTGCAGCACAAGCTCCCTAGCCTGTTCACCATGCTGGTATCCGCACTCATACCTTGTGCCTTCAACTGCTACAATCTTGGTCGGTCTCTTCATGCGTACAGCAGAGCGCTCCCACCCAATAAGAGTTAGGAAACTAGTCGTCATCAGGCAGACTCGTGTTGAACTCAGCGTATACTGGGAAGTGATCTGATATCGACTCAGTGAACGTCTGATTCAGCCCATATATGGCGTTAAAGTTGTAGACCCTTGCGCTATCAGCGACATACTCAGCGCTGTAAGTGTAACCCGTCATCACCATCCTATCATAAGTCCAATCCGTCTTCGTCATAGTATCAAAGCCATTACCCACAACCCAGTAATACCCCTGAGCCCTCAACGGATTATCACCCGAGTCCTCGTCAAAATAAGACCCATCGGCGTTAAAATCACCAAGCGCGATAATATCCCTCTCATCCCCCAATCCCTCAACGTAATCAAACACAACTGTCAGGTTACCGATCTCATTGTAGGCATCATCAGGCTTCGTATGGATACCGATCAGCGTAAAATCAAATTCACCTGACCTAAAGCTAGCGATAAAAGGCTCCCTCTCAAAAACATCCCCAGTGTCATTGTACACGAAAGCCGAATCAGCTTGATACTGAACCGTCTCGGTGTTATAGAAATAGGCATAAGCCTCCTTACTGGATGAACGTCCAAGACGATCAGACCTTACAAAAGCATACCTCGGACCCTCCATAGAGTTAATGATATCCAAAAAAGCAGGAGCCGTCGTCTCGCTGCTATCCCTTATCTCCTGAACAAGCACCACATCGAACCCGCGCACAATCCGGGCGAGCATATCAACCACCTGAGTCTTCCCAAGCTTTGTCTGCCCAAATATCTGAATATTAAATTCAGCGATCTTAATGACATTATTAGCGGTAGGTTGCTCTGTTCCATCAGAGTCCTCTGGAACCATACCGTCAAAAAATCCACTATTATACGCGTAAAAAGCTGACGCGAACAAGATCACGACAATGATTGAAGCAGCAGAGTTCCTCTTCATTACTTCTTCTCCATCTGATCCAGCTCAAGCTTCCTGAAGATACTCCTAAGCTGACGTCTCATCTGTGTACGCTCAGTGCTCAACCCAAGATAATCCGCGAAATCCTGAGTAGTACGAACAACACTGCTACGCCCATCCTTCTCACGCTTAATCAAACCCATCTCATCCAGCATCGCAAGATGCTTGTATGCCTGACTACCACGCGCACGGGCAACATCCTTCTGCTCAACAGGCTGATGATACGCGATATAACTCAGTGTACGCAGAGGACCCTCCGAGAGAAGCGGCTTCAAACTATACCTGCTTGCTTGTTTGGTGAAATCCGTCCTCAGCTGAAGCACAACCTTGTCATGCTGCAGCTTCTTAATCTCCAAAGCGCTATCATCCTCAGTGTAAACACGCTGAAGCTCCTCAACGAGATGATCCGCCTCCACCTCATTCTCCAGCCGCAGCCTAGCCACAATATCAGTCAACTCCATCGGCCTACTAGCCGCATACAAAACGGCCTCAAGCTCAGCTAGTTTATCACTGTCAGTTACGGCTGCTCCCCCCACATTCATCAACGTACCTTAATTTAAAGAGGTTACTGAACCCCAGCCGCTATATCAGTCCTGTAATGAAGCCTACCATGAATCTTATCCACATCCCTGTAGACCCTATTCCTAGCCTCAGAAACCGAATCCCCCTTGCTCAATAACGCTATCGCCCTGCTGGTCGTGGTCTTAATCACGCCGCTATCATCATAAACAGAGGCATAATAAATCTCGCTACTAATATCCTCATCCACCTCTATCGGCTGGTCCTTCAGCGGAGACACAGGGTAACCCTCCGGGACCACGTAGACGCATACAGTTGCTTTTTCCTCGAAGCCGAAGCCCGGAAGCCTACCATCAACTATGCCATAACCGACCTCTGTAAGAGACTTCTCCAGAAGACTCAGTACGTTAATGGCTTCAGGGTCACCGAACCTGCAGTTATACTCAATCAAATAGGTATCATCCTCTGTCACCATGAATCCGCCGTAGAGAACCCCCTTGTAGGCGCCACCATTTCTCCTCATGGCGTCGATGGTTTTCCTCATGATCCGTTTACCCTTCTCAACAGCCACATCATCCAGGTCGGGCATATTATGATCGGGGCAGCTGAAGCTACCCATACTACCCGTATTGGGACCTTCATCATTATCGTATGCTCGTTTAAAGTCACGTACAAGTGGCATAAACTTCAGATTATTCCCATCGCTGAAAGCCTGCAATGTGAACTCCTTACCTATGAGCTTCTCCTCAAGCACCACAAGTCCATCGTCTCTGATTCTCTCCTCGGCATACGTCTCCGTCTCTGATCGACTGGTGAGGTGCTGACCTGTAACCCTCACGCCTTTCCCACCTGTCAACACATCGGGTTTGACGGCTACCTCGGGATGTCTGTCAAGAAACTCCCTGATATCACCTAGATTCCTGCATATCCTGTACTCGGGATTTCCACGGATATTGTTCTCACTCAACACGACCCTCGCGTAAGCCTTGCTC
Organism: uncultured Candidatus Bathyarchaeia archaeon; assembly: GCA_964441725.1. Classification (GTDB taxonomy): domain Archaea; phylum Thermoproteota; class Bathyarchaeia; order TCS64; family TCS64; genus RBG-16-57-9. Next base: position 3,888 of record CAYTVK010000159.1, read on the forward strand.
CACTCAAGCCTCGCGGTCTCCCTGACAGGACCCACGGTAGGCACACCCATGTCTATAAGATAATTAGCCACACCAGCTGCAAGAGGCGTCTCAGGGCCGATGAAGGCCAAATCAACGTCCCTATACTTTGCGTAATTCTCCGGTTTATTCAGATCAAATAACTCGACACCTGTGCTGAGAGCCGCTATGCCTGGGTTCAGCTTCGCCATAGCTGCCACAATATCAACAGGCTCCTCAGCGAGCTTCTTCACAATAGCGTGTTCGCGTGCTCCGTTGCCTACCACGAGTACCTTCATGGCTTACATCACTGTTTATGGGAGATATAAGAGGCTCTCTAATCCATGCGGTTATATGTTTTTGAATCAAATAGTTGATAGGTGCATGTTATGCGTGGATTATTAGTCGATGACTTTGAGCGCATCAAGATGATAGCGAGACCCCAGCTATCACCCAACGCAGATAAGATACTCTACCTCATAACGGTCCCTGATGGGAACAAATACAAGACGACGCTGGAGGTAGTCGATAGAAAAACAGGGAAAAAAATATGGAGCATAGATGAGGGTAACCCCACTAATCCCTGCTGGTCGCCATACGGAGACATGCTTCTCTATACGAGCAGAAAAGGGCTTGAGGAGAGCGATAGAGGCACGGGACTCTGGGTGACCCAGTTGAGGGGTGAGCCAAAGCTGCTCGCGGTATTACCGGGCGGTGTCTCGTCTCCAAGGTGGAGTAATGATGGGAAATTCATCTTCTTCATATCGGGGGTAGGTGAGATGGACCCCGATGTTAAGATAATCGATAAGATACCCATCTGGTACAACGAGGAGGGCTGGACCTATTACAGGACCAAGCACCTTCACAGAATCAACGTGGAGACCAGCGCGATAGCCATGATCTCAGAGGGCGATATGAGCATAATATGCTACTCTGAGAGCAACAGTGGCGAAAAGATAGCTTACTGCAGATCAGCCAACCCCCTGAAGCCAAGTGAGACAGACCTAATCATACACGACATCGCCTCAGGCACAAGTGACCGCATACTGAGCGACTACATGATCCAGAACCTAACATGGAGCCCTGATGATAAACAAATAGCGTTCATGGGCAGCGACGGGGGCAGAGGATACGCCACCCACGTAGGAGTACACATCATAGGCGCAGACGGTGGACCCGTCAAGGACCTGACTGGGCGCCTCGATAGGGGATGCAGTAGACGCCACTATTATGACCTCAGAAGCATGCTCGCTGGTACCCCTGAGCCCATCTGGGAAGACGAGTACATCTATTTCCCGGTCTCTGATAGTGACCGCTACGAGATACATAGACTATTCACCGAGAACAACAATATCACCCCTGTACTGAATGGTCAATACAGCATCGAGGAGTACTCCGTGAAAAATGGGGTAATCGTATACACTCGGGTGAACACCGATAAACCCGCGGAGCTATGGGTTAAAGACGAGTCCGAGAGACAGATAACCCA
>CAYTVK010000160.1:0-5371 GCA_964441725.1 uncultured Candidatus Bathyarchaeia archaeon
CTAAGCCGGTCATACCGCTTCTTTTAGATAGTTTCATTTCTTGTTTCTCCTCCCCGCAGGGGGAATGAAGAAAACGAGTCACATATTCTATAAAGGAAAATGTCTGCACCCCGAGTCTACATACTGGGGTAAACGATGGGTTCGCGGTAAAGATTTAAAGAGATAACGCGTGCATATTCGTTGAGCTATATTGAAGAATGTCAAGATCGTTTCATATGGTATAGGCGTAATAGGCAAGAGGCTAGCTAGATATCTTCTCACCAAAGAGGGAATCGAGATAGTTGGAGCCATTGACATTAACCCTGCCATAGTGGGAAAGGACCTGGGCGAGGTATTGGAGCAAGAGAAGATCGGTGTAATCATCAGCGATGATGTGGATAAGGTTCTGAGCGAGACCAAGCCAGACATCGTCTGTCATACCACCATGAGTTACCTGCGCCAGACCTATGACCAATTCGTGGGGATTCTCAACCACGGAGTCAACATCATCAGCACCTGTGAGGAACTTGGATACCCCTACGTGGAGAAGGAGGCAACTGATCTAGCGAAGAAGCTGGATAAGCTTGCAAAGGAGAAGGGGGCAACTCTTCTCGGTACAGGTATCAACCCCGGCTTCTTGATGGACACGTTGCCCATCTTCCTATCTGGACCCTGTGAAGAAGTAGAGGAGATGTATATCGCGCGTCAGATGGACGCAGCTACGCGTCGCATTCCCTTCCAGAAGAAGATAGGAGCCGGCATGTCTGTTGCTGAGTACAGGGACGCCATTGATAACCACAAGATTACGGGACACGTTGGGCTTGAACAGAGTATTCAGATGATCTCAGACACACTTGGCTGGGAGATCGATGAGATCAAGATAGATCAACCCGAGCCAGTGACTTTTGATCACGATGTCGCAAGCGACGCCATCAAGGTGCCAGCAGGATACGCCGCTGGTGGAAAACAGATGGCATATGGCCTCAGCAAGGGAAAGGTCATGATCACAATGGACTTCAAGGCATACATTGGAGCAGATGAAGAATTTGATAAGGTAAGCATCAAAGGAGTGCCACCTATCAATAACAAGATTACTCCCTGTGTGCACGGCGACCATGGCACCATAGCCATGACAACTAACATGATTCCTCACGTGATAAACGCAGAGCCCGGATTGAAGACGATGGCGGAGCTACCTCCACCACACGCTACTCCAGCCCACTTCGGCAAATACGTGAAATAAACCCATTATCAGTGATCCATCAGGGTCACTTTTTCTTTATTATACTCTATATGTCTCAGTCGGTTTTCGTCATCACAAATAGAATAATCGTTTAGTGTATGGGTGCTCCGATTTTCTTTTCGGATGCACGTCATGTTTCTGCACTTGATGTTTGATATCGGGATTAGTAAATAGTTTTTCGGAGAGTTCTACCTGCATGGGTCTTGAGGTATTCGCCCTCTGAGATGGTTACCTCACCGTTCACTATCACGTACGGTATTCCATTGGGGAAATTATGGGGGTCTTTGTAGATGGCTCTATCTATGACTGTTTCCGGGTTGAATATCGTTATATCCGCCCACATTCCGGGTCGTATGAGTCCCCTATCCAGTATCCCGAATCTTTGAGCCGGGAAGCTGCTCATCTTGCGCACAGCGTCCTGCCAAGTGATTATGTGTTCTTCACGTACATATTTTCCCAGTACCTTGGGGTAGGTTCCATAGTGTCGTGGATGTGGCTTACCCTGACAGAATGGTCCCTCTGTTGTGCAGCATCCTGCGTCTGTTCCCACCATATGAAGAGGATGCTTCATGATCCGCTGGACATCATCCTCGTCACCGTAGAAGATGATCATGCCCGGTGCTCCCTCCTCCTCAAGCAGTAACTCGTAGAGCGCTGTGAAGACATCAGCTGCGCCTCTGTACTCCTTGATCTCGGTCATGCTCATCCCCTCAACGGGCTTATTCTCATCAGTGATAACCGATGTAACGAATACATTATCCCATCCCAGTTCACCGGCGAAGTTCTCCCATCCCTCGATTCCTTCCTCGATCTCCTTCTTCATACGTGCTCGAAGCTCAGGTTTTCTAAGCCTTTCAAGGGCTTTCTCGCGTCCACCATCATGGACCCATGGTGGTAATAGCGTCATAAGGCTCGTTGATCCAGCTTTGTATGGGTATTGATCAACGGTTACATCTACTCCATTTTTTCGGGCTTCTTCAAACATCTTGAGTGTCTTGACGCTGCTTCCCCAGATACTCTTGCTGGCTATCTTATGGTGGCTGATCTGAACCGGTATCCCGGCCTTGTATCCCACCTCTAGTGCTTCATCTAGGGCTTTCATCAGGGTTTTTCCCTCTCCCCTGATGTGGCTGTCATAGATTCCACCATACTTTGCAGCCACTTTGGCTAGCTCGATAATCTCATCGGTTTTAGCGTAGATACCCGGAGGATAGATCAACCCTGTGGTGAGCCCAAAAGCCCCTGATTGCATGGCTTCAGCGGTGTAATCACGCATCCTCTGCAGCTCTTCTGCGCTCGGTGCCCTAGCCTCATAGCCCATAGCAGCGGCTCTAATCGCTCCATGACCTACCATGTGGGCGACATTTGCGCCTAACCCCTCTTTCGCCTCTTCCTTGAGGTAGTCATCGAAGCTCGACCAATTTATTTTGAGCTTTATCCCCTGTGGCAGTTCAGCGTCAAGGGTTTTTTGCGCTTGCTCTCTCACGAGGTTACTGATGGGAGCCGGGCTTGAACCGCATTGTCCAGCTACAACAGTTGTTATACCCTGATGAATGATGTTCTCCATGTCACGGTATACGAGTGTGTTAAAATCTGCGTGGCTGTGTGCATCGATGAAACCCGGAGCCACAATGTGCCCTGAAGCATCAATTGTTTTCTCTGCGTCAATGTTTCCCAGTTTCCCGATGACGTATATCTTCTCATCCTTTACGCCAACATCCGCGCGATACCATGGGTTACCTGAGCCATCGATAACCTTACCATTCCTGATAACTAGATCAAGTTCCAAAACATTTCACAGAAAATACAACCGAGTAAAGAAGATTTAATACTATAGATGAGGTGGCTACTTTTTCTCCCATCTGCTCCTGATGTCTGAGGATTTCTCAGTCGCAGCCTGCACAGCGTTCATCAGTGCTGTCCTTAGCTTACCGTCCTCAATCTGATAAATGCCTTCTATGGTTGTCCCGCCTGGTGTGGTAACCATTTCAGCTATCTCGCTCGGGGTAAGTATATTATCCATTACGAGTTTCGCTGCCCCCAGCACCGACTGGGCTGAGGCTACTCTGCATAACTCCCTCGGAAGCCCTACTCTGAGTCCAGCGTAGGTTAATGCCTCTATTACTATGGCGACGAAGGCTGGTCCGCTGCCGCTTAGTCCCGTGACGGCGTCCATGTATTTTTCCTCTATCTCCATGCATGTGCCCATGGTGTTCAACAGGGATTCTACTGTCGATTTATCCTCCAGCAGAGTAGCTGACCCCATCGTGTAGGCTGTGAAGGACTCCCCAGCCATAGCTGCGATGTTAGGCATGGTTCTCACGTACCTCGCCTCGGGTTCGATGGCTTCAAGTGATTCTAACGGGATTACAGCAGCTGTAGAGATGACGAGTTTTCCCTTTACCTCTTCCTTGATCTCGCTTAGAACATGCTCTATATCATTAGGCTTGACGCATAGAAACACGACCTCTGCTTCACGTGCAGCAACATTGTTATTGTCAGTGATATTTGCGCCAAGGTTAGCCAACGGTATAAGTGACTCTAGATTACGCCTAGTGGCTATAACACTCTCACATTTCTTTGATTTAATTAGACATTTTACTATCGCGCCACCAATGACGCCAGCTCCTATCACTGATACGGTTCTGACCAATGTTTTTCACGTCTTCAACCCGTTTTTACCTTTTCAAGCTACTTAAATCTTGCATTCAAAATTAAAAAAACCATGAACAAAACGTGAATTTTTAACAGTTTCATTAACCCTTTTGCAAAGCTTTTATGCGAGACATAATCTTCTCAGGATGAGAATTATGGAAGACTTCGATGTCTCCGTCTTCATCGAACAGCAGATTCAAGGCATAAAAGATCAATTACAGAACGAGAAAGCCCTTGTAGCTGTAAGTGGTGGCGTGGATAGCACTGTTTCTGCTCTCATAGCCTACAAGGCTATCGGAGACAATCTTGTCTGCGTATTCATTGATGATAACTTCATGAGGCTAGGTGAGACAGAGAATGTCAGATCAATCCTCACGAGTGAGCCGCTGAATCTACCTCTGAGAATTCTAAACGAGAGGCAGCGATTCATGGAGGCCATGAACGGCGTCAGTGACGCGGAGGAGAAGCGAATAATCTTCCGAGAAAACTTCTACACGGCTCTTAAAGAAGTTGCAGTTGAAGAGAACTGTAAATATCTGATTCAAGGCACCATCAGAGCGGATGTAGAGGAGACATCGAGCGGTATCAAGACCCAGCACAACATTCTGGAACAGATTGGCATAGACTCAGAGGAGAAATACGGTTTCCAGATAATTGAACCCTTAAAATCACTATATAAGTATCAGGTAAGAGAAGTAGCGAGAACAATGATGGTTCCACCAGAACTGGCAGAAAGGCAGCCTTTTCCCGGTCCAGGGCTAAGCATCAGGGTAGTTGGAGAGCTCACAAACGAGAAACTCGATGAACTGAAAAAAGCTACGTTCATTGTTGAGGAGCAGCTGAATCCGCACAGCCCTTCCCAGTATTTTGCGGCTATATTCAGCGGAGAAGCCCCCAAGGAATTGAAGGTTCTGAAAAGGGACGCTGCTCAATTACTCGAATACAATGAAAATAATGTACGTGCAGGCATACTCGCCGAGAAAACCACTGGAATAGCGAGTGGAAAACGAGCCTATGGTACTGTATTGACTTTGGCTCTCGTGGATGATGCTGATAGAACCATTGACCCCAACTATGATCAGCTGGTTAAGGTTAGAAGCTACGTGTTTGATAATTACCCTGAGGCAACACGTCTATTCTTACTGGTTAATAGACGAGAAACCCCCGGTTATATTGTTTCAATAAGAGCTGTGAAGACCAAGGATTTCCTCACAGCCAGTATAATGCGTCTACCATGGAGCACGCTGCGTGAAGCCGCGAACAAGATATTCGATAGCTGCCCAAATGTAAGCAGAGTATATTACGATATTACTTCAAAGCCGCCTGCTACAATAGAATACGAGTAAAAAAGTTTAGGGGTTTATTCCCAGTTCCTTGAAGTGAGCTAATACTCCCTTCTTGGCGTATATGAGATCGTTGCCAAGGGTCACCAAATTGTATCCTTTCTTCATTCTCTCAGGTATAGTCGACCCAGATGCCTCATGGATACCTGTT
>CAYTVK010000161.1:0-5367 GCA_964441725.1 uncultured Candidatus Bathyarchaeia archaeon
CATGATGCCCCTCTTGATGGAGACCCTCGTCGGCGGCTATGATGCTGACGGTCCTAGCCTGTACAGCATGGATCCCGTTGGCAGCCTAATCCCAGATGACTTCATCGCAGCAGGCAGCGGAGCAGCTATCGCTATCGGTGTTCTTGAGGCTGATTACAAGAAAGGTCTGGATTGTGAGGCTGGTTCTGAGTTGGCTAAGAAGTCTATTAAAGCGGCTGTAGCCCGTGACGCCATGAGCGGTGACGGTATTGATATCCTGATCATTAAGGCTGATGGCTCTGAGCTTAGGACTCTTAGTCTTAAATCTTGATTTTGAGAATGCCTCAAGGTGTTGATGCCTTGGCGGAAGGGGTGCTCTTGAGGCGATTGTATTTTGGTAATAATAGAATAAAAACAGAAAACAGTCTATTATGTTAATGTGCTGAGTACTAGTAACATCTCGCCTTTTTTCACAGAATAGTAGCATCTCGTCATACTTACTACTCCACTCTCTGGAGCGGTGAGGGTCTGAATTGGCTCTCCGTAGAAGTTTTTGACTACTCCTAGAATTTGACCTGTTTTTACTTGTTCATCTAGCGTTACCATGGGCTTCCATGCTCCGCCGCACTGGGAGTAAAGTTTGAGCCTTCTCGGTGAAAGAAGTTGATGATGTTTCTCAGGTTCTCCGCACAGTATCTGAAAATATTTGAGGACATTCAGTATGCCTTCTATGTGAAACCGCACCGCTTCTTCCCTTACGGGATAGGGGGTTCCCGCCTCTGGCTGTATGCATGGTATTCCAAAGAGTCTCTGAGCGCTATTAGACATCCCATGTGTTTCAGATGGGAACACATGAACGAAGCTCGTTGGATAACATGAGGCCATCTCTAGACTGATCCTATCCCGCTTCTCGTCACCGCTTCTACTGGCGACAACGAAGCCGTTGATGTCCTCGTTGATGTCGCCTCCATGACAGTCGATTAATGCATCACTTTTCTCAACAACCTCAGTGTAGACCTTGTATGCGAGTCTCTGAGTGTATGTGCCATCTGGGTCTCCAGGGAATTCCTCGTTGAGGTTTAGGCCATCTACTGGTGATGTGAATTGTGTGCGTTCCATGAACTGGGGTATGTTTAGTACTGGGATCGCGATTACTGTGCCACTCATCTTGACTGGGTCCAGCGTGTTTGTGAGTCTTGTTACTGCTTCGACTCCGGGGAACTCTGTTCCGTGGGTGCCTGCGAGGATGGCGATATTTTTTCCCGGTTTGGCGCCGTTGATGATTACCAGAGGTGGGTTGAGTTCTGGGTTTTTATCGACGTTGAGGTTGCCTCTCACGGTTTTTCCCGGCTGTGCAGTGGTTGTGTCGATTGTGATCTGGCTCATGGTTGTGAGGCTTTGTGTTTTAGGTATTTAATTGTTGAGAGATGAGAATGCTTTTATTTAGTATGGGTCTCATGGATGGTTGCGCGGGCTGGTAGTTCAGGGGTAGAATGCTTGGTTCGCAACCAAGAGGTCGGGGGTTCAAATCCCCCCCAGTCCACCTTTTTTTGTTGGTAATGACTGGCGGTAATTTTAGGCTTTTTTTCTGGTGTCTATAATACCCTGCATGGGGAATAGAGAAGGTTGAATCGAATATATAATTCCTTGAATAATATTATTGTTAAAATTACGCTGTTTTAGCATAGAAAAATTAGGTTAGCATTCTCTGCCTGATAGCGTCAACCAGCTTTAGCTTGGTAATGTGTCTGGCTGAGACGTATGAGGCGAGGTACGCTGATATTATGGCTATAACTGTGGCTGCCACATATGTGGGTGCTCCCATCACGATCTTGTAGTACATCAGGTCCTTTATGATGGCATTGATGATCCAGTTTGTGCTTAGGTCACTGATAATTATCCCGACTACGACGCTGGGTATCAGCAGCAGCAGGCTCTCATTAGTCACCATCCTAAGTATCCTGCCTGAGTCAGTGCCCATAGCTCTAAGGGATATGAACTCTTGATCTCTCTCGATTATATTCAACACCACGGTGCTTGAGATGAATAGGACCTCAGCGACGACCCCGAACAATATGAAGACCGTCATCAACGCGATGACCCCATTCAAGAACACCGTCATGCCATCCAGCACATCTGATGTGTAGACGAAGGAAGCCACGTTAAAGTTGCCGCGAACCATGGACTCTATCTGACTGTGAGACAACGAACCCGTGTCCAGAATTAACGAGTTCGCCACCATCCCTGAGCCAAACAAGGTTGAGGCTGTATTCAGCGTCATCAACACCGAGTCATCAAGCAGCTCACCGGTGATACCAGTAACCTTCGCCTGACTCGTATGATCCGCCATAACAAACGTAAGAGTATCCCCAACCTTGATGTCCTGCTTCTTGGCAAGTATCGAGCCCACCAGCACACCATTCTTCAGGTCCTTTGTTCCCTTGATTACGTTGAATGAACGGAGCGCGCTGTTCTCCTCAAAAGCCTGAATATGCACGAACTTTACACCAGAGTCTGTCTTGAGCCCAGTGTAGTCATCGATCATTGCCTCTCCCTTCAACCCGTTCATGGTGGGTGATGAGAGCTTGTCAAGCACCTGTGTCTCGACCTGGTATCCGGCTAGGGTTACCTTGAGACCCCATTTCTCGTAGCTGTCATAGTTTCTTTGCAGTGGCTGTATAAAGTTCAGCGTCAACCCCATGGATGAGACCACGAGGACCATGGAGACCGCGATGGCTAACACCGTTATGGTTGTTCTGCGTCCATGTCGGAAAAGATTACGGAGGGGTATCCTTGAGAGTATCTTGTTGGGTCCTAGGAATCTCTCGAAGAGCTTCTCCAGCAGCGGTTTATGGGAGTAACTCTCTGTTAGGTATTGTGATGTGAGGGCCATCCTTGGACCGATATTCAGTGCACGGGTGGAGCCTAGTAATGCCGCAATTGTGCAGATGCTCAATCCCAAGCCCCCGAAGAGGGCTAGATACTGCCAGAACACCGTTGTGACTGGTGAGGCGAAACCCAGAATGCCGGCGTACTCGACGATGGTTAGATAGTTCAGTCCCACGCCTAAGCCGATGCCTATTATAGTGCCGATAAGTCCCATGAGGAAGCCGAACAGGCAGTAGTGAAAGATTATATCTCGCTTGTAGCCTCCCAGCGCCTGCATTACGCCGATGTATGCTCTCTGGGACGCGATGAGTCTGTTTATTGTGTTATAAATTATCACTGCGCTTGTGAATATGATGATGGCGCCGAAGGCCCAGCCTATGGTGGTGAGGCTTCCAGCGTCGGTCTTGGCGAACTGGTAATCCGCCTCCTGCGTACCCAGCAAGGAGCGGGTTATACGCACACCGTCAGCGAGAAGAGCAGCGTCAACGCTGTCCTTTACAGTGTCGAGACTGTACCCGTCCTTTACCCTGATTACAATTTCATTGTAGTCTCCCTGTGTGAGATTCAAGGTATTGGCTGCTAAATCGTAGCTTGTGAATATGGGAAGTAGTTTAGATGGCTCGGGCCAGCCATTATCGGAAACCACGTAGATATACTCCGGTGAACTGACTATCCCAACCACCTTGAGCTGCAGTGTGGAGTTACCGTAGTTTATCTTCACGTTGTCTCCCACGGAGACCGAGTTAGCGTCTGCGAAGAGGCTTCCCACGAGGGCTTCCTTTGCTGTTGGTGTGGAGAAGTATTGTCCCTCGAAGAGCTGGTATCCATCAACCTTGGCGTAGGGCTCCTTGGTATCGTAAGGTGTTGCAATCCAGTGAGTCTCGTACTCTGTTCCACCAACATCGCACTGGGTATGCAGAAATAGGCGACCCATAACCGAATCAACGCCATCTATTGCCTGTATCTGCGAGATGTCGATGTGGGCTGTATCGAAGCTGATCTTCATATCCTCGTAGTTGGTCGCCTGAAACTTCTGGTCGAAAGAACGGTACGCATCTTGTGAGGCGTTAACCATGCCTATACCGATGCCCACTGATAACGCGATGGCAGCTACGATAGTAATTGTTCGCAGTTTGGCTTTCCAAAGATCCCGCAAGGTCTTTTTAGCCAAAATACTCATTCTATTTTCGCCTTCTTGGAATCAGGTTCCTGTGCCTTTTCTTGTATGACCTCGCCGTCTCTAAGATGGATGACTCTGTCAGCTGCTTGGGTGATTGAGATGTCGTGGGATACGATGACGAAAGTGATGCCCTCTTGACTGTTCAGGGTCTTCAATAGGTTGACTATTTTTTGACCGGTCTCCCAGTCGAGGTTGCCCGTGGGTTCGTCTGCTAAAACTATCTCGGGTTTTCTCACGATGGCTCTCGCTATGGCTACTCTTTGCTGTTCTCCGCCGCTTAATTGAGATGGGAACATGTTGGTTTTGTCCCCGATGCCTACGAGGGTTAGCGCTTCTTGGCTTCTCTCCATCATCTTGTCTGTGTCTCGTGCCATCTCTAAGGCTAGTTCAACGTTTTCTACTGCAGTGAGGGATGGTATGAGGTTGAAGAACTGGAAAACCCATCCCACGGTTTCTCTCCTGAACTTTGATAGCTGTTTCTCGGAGTAGTCCTCTATGTTTACATTGTTTACTGTGACTGAGCCCCCAGTGGGAGTGTCGATGCCGCCCAGTATATTGAGGAGAGTGGTTTTCCCGGCTCCTGATGGACCCAATATGACAAGGAACTCGCCCTTCTTGACCTCCAAGTCTATGTGTCTCAGGGCGGCTACTTTCACCTCCCCTAACTGATATGTTCTCTCAATTCCCTTTACGCTGATAATTGAATCAGTGTTCTCTGCTTCTTTTCCACTCATCTAAGTTAGCTCCAGATCGATCAGATAGTTAATAGTTAAGAACTCGAAACATTCTTCATATAGTTGATCGCTACAGCGAGGCGTTATTTCATTTATTGTTGCCTGCCCCAAAGTGGATCAACGTAGAATATCTCTGCAAGTTGTCGATTTAAGTCTTCGACGAGGACTTACTGGTTAAGTACCCAAGTGTAAAATATGGCTGACTTCACTATGTCTTCTATGGTTCGCTGTATTGAATGCCATTTCCTGCATCAACCTGATCGAACCAAAGAACATTATTTCTGCTTAAACGCGAGGGATTATATAGATCACAATATCAATCAGGAAACTGTCTGCAAGGAGTTTAAGCCACAGATTTACACTAAACACGTATAGTATTGCTGATAATACAGGCTTCCTTTGCTGTGCTTAAATCAGTCCTCATCACTGGTATGATGAACACCTTAAGAGGTTAAATGAATAACAATATTGGGAAACGATGAATACAGGCTCCGATTTCGCCGATATCTGGAAAAGAATCCGTCTACATAAGGGAGACCTATTCACAACGGTTCGAGGTCTTGAATTCACATACAGTATTCTCGG
>CAYTVK010000162.1:0-5349 GCA_964441725.1 uncultured Candidatus Bathyarchaeia archaeon
AACATCAATTACTCTAGTCTCAGATCAATTCTAGAGGAAGCTCAGAGAGACTCGTTTCTATTCTCACTCAGAGAGGGCGTCGCAGTATCCGGTGTTTTCACATCAAGATGTCATGCCTGCTTATCTATTGAGAAGTGATGTTGGGAAGGAAGCCCTTTCGGGCTCAATGGCTTTTCCCTGCTGGGATACCATAATTACCTTCTTTTTCAACATTTTAACAAGTTGTGTGTAGCTGCTGACTACAAACTGCCTTCAAGACGCTTCCTGAGAAAACCAACTTTACCCAAGTAGCTACCATCAAGCAGATAGACATCAAACTGATTCATATCCACAATACCACCACGGAAAAGCGGGCCAAGAAGGCTCTCAGGTGCTTCCTGATTCACAGGGAGTCCTCCCAAGAGATCATTGAACATGGGCATCACAATTAGCTCAGGTGCTCCTTCTTCAAACCCATATTCATCAAAGAATGCGCTCAGTGGCGTCTCGTCCTTCTCCAGCCTCACATTATCCTGCGCTAGAAAAGCCCTTGCGAGACTTTCAGGGTCCATTTTTCCCCTTACCCACACCGGCCGAGTGATCCTGACTCCAAGCGGTGTGTTCAACATCACTGTTGGGTGGTTGTGAGCCATTATCACAGCGTCAGCAGTCATTATAGCGGGGTTTGGCCACGCATGCCCATGCATGGCTGCTACTTTGAACTCTTCTCCAAGTATGATTCCCTTGGATGAGTGGAGTGTTACTTCTTCTGGTAGATATTTTTGGAGATTGGCGTCGTGGTTTCCCCTTGTGATGTCAATGTGTTTAACCACCTCCAGTAGTGTCTCGAAGAATAACGGTATTTCGCGTTTCTCCTGAAAGCTAGTTGCTGGTACTCCATGTTTTACATCACCCAGCAGCACAAGTCGGTCTGGTCTGTATTCTTCTAGAAGCAGCATGAGTTCTGATAGTATCCGGTTCCACTGGTATGGGATGTTTATACCCTGTTTCGCGAGTTCATACTCAAGCCCGAGATGAAGGTCAGCAGCCATCAATACACGTTCACCTGACTCAACAAGCAACGCTGGGTAGGGAGTCAGTATTTTGATCATCGTGAACGCCTTGAATGTTAGAGTCTCTTAGGTAGACGTGAAATATATACAAGTAGATTATAGGTTCATGGTTTCCCTCATCGGGGTAGGAGATAACACCGTGGACCGATATCTTGATAGAAATCTGATGTTTCCCGGTGGAAACGCTGTGAATGTTTCCGTGTTCTTCAAGCGCTTCGGTGGAGATGCAGCTTATCTTGGTTGGCTTGGGAATGATCAGCGCGGGTCCCTCGTACTGGACTCGTTAAAAGCTGAGGGTATCGATGTTTCACATTGCAGGGTCATCGATGAGCCAACTGGGCGATGCGATGTCGAGCTGCATGATGGTGACCGAGTTTTCGTTGGCTCCATACCGGGTGCAAGAAAGATGATCCACCTTGAAGAAGCCGACTATGAGCATATCTCAGACTACTCCATCATCCACACCAGCATCTACAGCTTCATCGAATATCAGCTACCCGAATTAAAGCAATCCTCACCTCTCCTCAGCTTTGACTACTCATCCGATTGGAGTCGAGACTATCTTGAGAAGACCCTGCCATATGTTGACGCCGCTTTTCTAAGCGCTCCAAAGCTCCCCAAGTCGGAGCTTGAACGTTTAATCAGATGGATACATGACCAGAACAATGCACTGGTGGTGGTAACCCGTGGAGAAAAAGGCTCTACAGCTTACAACGGTGAAAAGATCCTCAATCAGAGCATAAAGGAGACTCAAGTAGTTGACACATTGGGCGCCGGAGACAGCTACATAGCCCGTGTATTATACGAAACACAGCGAGGCACAGAACTGCAAGAAGCTATGTGCTTAGCATCGGAATCAGCAGCCGAGACCTGCAGACACTTGGGTGCATGGGGGCATGGGGTGCCGATTAAAGAGCCTTAAAAAGCAAACATACCATTAACAAACATGGCTTCGCTGCAGGAACATCTAATCCTTGATCAAATACTCAGGGACCTACGTATCTCAAAGGAGATATCAAGGCAGAACTGGCAGCGGCTTAGAAACACTTTCGGAGACCGCTTCGAAAAAGCGTGGAAACTGATTACCAGCAACCGCGTCAAGAAATACGTCTTCAAGCCTAGCAATAGGAGTCTCTGGATCGCTGTTGGCCAGAACGCCGAGTACATCATCTACAGTCACGCTGGGTATTGTAGCTGCAGCGACTTCTACTTCCGGGTGCTGGATAATGAGCAGGCCTACTGTTATCATCTGCTAGCCCAGAAAATAGCCGAGGCGCTGAACCATTATGATCTTGTAGAGGAAGATGATGAGGCATATGAGCAGCTCCTAGAGATCTGGAAAGAGTATAATGTGGCTGATTAGAGTATAACCTAAATAAGGAACCTTATTCTCAATACTGCATATGACTATCCCTGTGCTCTTTAATTTCGCTAGAAGCGTAGTGCTTCTTCTATCAGTTACAGCCATCACGTTAGCGTTTTACTACATGTGGGCTTCAGAAGCAAAGAAAAAACCCGAGTAAATATACCTTATATTCTCTAAGTAAGACAATATTCTGACGTTTATGTCCACGGAAGACATCATCAAGCGAATACTAGCCCTAAAACCAAATCTCACAGAGGAAGCAGTTAAAGAACTCATAGAGCAAGAGCGCGCCAAGGCAGCGGGGCTTCTCACAGAGGAAGCAGCCGCACATCTGGTTGCTAGCAATCTCGGCATAAACGGTGCGGGAGAACGAATAGAGGCTAAACTGAAGATAGGTGATCTTACATCTGGGCTCAGTGATGTTAGCCTCACTGGCCGCGTCATACATATCTTCCCCAGCAGGTCCTTTGATCGTGACAATAATAGAAAGGGCAAGGTCCTTAGAATGATTATAGGCGATAAGACTGGCTCCGTTGTCGTTGTCTTCTGGGATGATAAAGCAGACCACGTGGAGGCGTCCAAGCTCAAACCGGGTAAGATTGTTAGGGTGCTTCACGGCTATAGCCGAGAGAGGCGTGGAAACATCGAGGTTAACGTAGGAAACCGGGGGCAGCTCTTCATGGAGCCAATGGACGCGGTTGATGAGGATTATCCAAAGTTTGAGAGCTTCTTCCTGACTCCAGCGGATGTACACTCTGAAGGCTCAGTTAATCTAGAAGGTGTTGTCATGGATAGCTTCCCACCCTCGACCTTTGCTCGTCAAGATGGCAGCGAGGGGAGAGTAAGTAGATTGGTGCTTGAGGAAGGAGGTTCAAGGATTAATCTCGTTTTATGGGATGATAAAGTGGATGCGTTTGGAGACATCCCCTCTGGTACGCGAATACAGGTAATCAGTGGAAACGTAAGGACTGGAAACACGGGCTCACCCGAGGTTCATGTTGGATGGGATACAGCCATTAAGGTAATCAAGGAAGGAGTAAAACCAAAGGAACCAGTTCCATACTGGACAAAGATAGGTGATCTGAGCGAGAGCATGGGAAGTGTAAACGTAGCCGCTCTGGCTACTCAGGTGGGTGAAGAACGAGGGTTCGTTCGCAGGGATGGTACTGAGGGGAAAGTGGTTAGTGTTCTACTTGAGGATGAGACAGGCACTGTTAGGTTGAGTCTATGGGATGATGATGCTGATAGGGCGCATGAGATTACTGAGGGTTCGTTGCTTGTTGTGGAGAATGGATATACTCGGTCTGGTTATGGTGGTATCGATCTTAATGTTGGACGCAATGGGCGACTGCATATCGATCCAGAGGACTTTGAGATGGAAATACCTGAAATCGAACGTAAGATTACCGAGATAGTTGATCTTAGGGAAGGTCAGAAAAACGTGACTCTTAGAGGTCAACTACTTGATGACCCTGTGCAACGAGATATCGAGACGTCACGTGGACCTGCCACTGTTACCAATTTTAGGATAGATGATGGTACAGGCGAGGCTAGGGTAAGTCTTTGGAGAGAGCACGCTGAAGCCGCAATGGATCTAACCGCTGGAGCCGAGGTGAAGCTTGAGTACATGAATGTGAGAGAGCCATTTGACGGCTTGATTCAGGTAAGCAGTGGGGCTTTCACAAAGCTTGTTTTAGAACGTGAATAAAAATAAAAAAAGCGGAGTCTAAGAAGACTCTATCTTGCTTAGAGCTTTCTCGAATATTTCGAGGCTTGGCTCTATCAGCTCTCTGGTCATGGTTAATGGAGGCATCCATCTGATGATGTTGACGCCGCAGTTTACGATGGCGAGACCATTTCTGAAGCACTCCATCATGATTTCCTCAGTTGCCTTCGGCGCTACTTTCTTGGAGTCCTTGTCTTTAACTATCTCGACTCCAACCATCAAGCCTTTTCCGCGTACATCGCCAATCATTGGATGCTTCTCCATCATCTCCGTGAGACGTTTTTTGATGTAGGCACCCTGTTCGGTGGCGTTTTCCCGCAGCTTCTCTGTCTTGATGATGTCCAGAACCGCCAATGCGGCTGCACAACTCACGGGGTTTCCTCCAAAGGTCGATGCGTGGCTTCCAGGCGTCCAGTCTTGGATCTCTGCCTTACTAGCCATTACCCCAAGAGGCAGACCAGCTGCGATTCCCTTGGCTGTACAAACTATATCCGGCTCTACTCCCCAGTGTTCTATTGCAAACCATTTACCGGTTCTACCGACACCAGACTGCACCTCGTCAACAGCGAAGAGTATACCATACTCGTCCAGTAGTTTCTTGAGTTTCTTGAAATAACCATCAGGTGGTACGATGTAGCCACCCTCTCCCTGAATCGGCTCGGCAATAAGCATCGCTACCTCCTCTGGTGCAACATATTTGTGGAACAAGTAATCGTCTATATAATCAACGCACGCGTATCCACAGCTCGGGCACTCAAGGTTGAATGGACACCTGTAGCAGTACGGGTAGAAGATGTGTTCAACACCGGGTATCAGTGGGCTGAACCTGCGCCTCTGATATGGCTTTGATGCTGTGAGACTAACTGCACCCATGGTTCTTCCATGGAAACTGCCAATATAGGCTATGTATCCCTGTCTTCCACTATGCCATCGGCTCACTTTCATGGCTGCCTCGATGGCTTCTGCTCCACTGTTACCGTAGAATATCTTCTTCTGTCCTTGCATGGGCAGGACCTTACTCAGTTCTTCTCCGAGGTCAACATAGTCCTCGTAGAAGAAGTCCGTGTAGCTGTAGTGAATGAATTTATCCACCTGATCCTTGATGGCTTTCTTGAGCTTGGGGTGACCATGACCCACGCTGCATACTGCTAGACCAGCGTTCATATCTATGAACTCGTTTCCATCAACATCCTTGACGATGTTTC
>CAYTVK010000163.1:0-5315 GCA_964441725.1 uncultured Candidatus Bathyarchaeia archaeon
CAAGGAATGCATCGATTTAGAGATCGAATGCAAAAGAATAGGAAACAATCTCCAGATAATACTGGAGTAACCTACTTATCGTAACACTGCTCCACCAGAGCCGTCATACGTCTCCTAGTCTCCCCGTGAATACCCTTGATCTTGGCGATAGTCTCCCTCACATCAACCTCATCAATCAACGCCAACTCCTCATCACTCACATCCTTACAAGGCTGCTCCAACGCATGATAATCCTTCACCATCTCCCCACCGCCAGCTGCAGCAAACAAAGCCTCAGCCAATTCCACGATGTTACGCCACCTCCGCCCATTCGGCTCCCTGTGGGCATCTTGCAGCCACTTAATATCCTCAACAAGCCCCTCATCGCTAAACAAACCGAACACCGGGTCAATCACGAGATTAGTAACGGCCTCGCACTGCTCAAGGACTTCAACCTCACCCGGCTTCACTCCAAGCCTCCTAATATCCTCAACGAGTCTCAAAGTAGACGCATTCATAGCCCCCAGTAATACACCCACCATATATATGGATATACGAAAAAAAGAGGCACACATAATAGTGCCAGACAAGCTAAACCAAACTAAAACAACAACAACTTCCACTCCCACAACAAAAAATATAAGCTAAAAAATACTACAAATCAACAAAAAAGGATAAAATAACCAAACAAAAAGAGAAAGAAACCATACCATCAATCAAAAACGAATAAGGGACTCGTTTTAAGGTTTAAATACAATGTTTCAAGAATCACATCTTGTGCAACTACCATAGAAGATGCACAAGAAGCGTTAACAAATGAGTAAAGGAAATTCAACCGTATTACCCGTAATAGCGATAATAGTCTCACTCGTAGCACTCGGATATGCATACATGAACACAGGAGGCCAAGGACCACCCGGCCCACAAGGCGTACAAGGCGAAACCGGTCCACAGGGTTCAGCAGGCCAGCAGGGTCCAGCCGGCACCATCAACGAGACCGCCGTAACCTCAGCCATCGATGCGAGAGTAGCCTTTGCGATCCCGTCGTCTATCAACGCAACGCGTGGCTGCGCATCATGCCACACGCTCATCGATTCATCGACTGGAAGATACACTCTATCATACGAGGCTCATCACGCCTTCCCAAATCACCCAAACACATCGCCCAGTGGAGCAGATATCTCAGCCACATCCACAGCGGGGCTATCTGTGTGTCTTGAGTGCCACGCCTCCAGCGGCTCAGGCGCAATAGCAGGAGTAAGCATGATGGACATAGTTCACCCAGTTCACATGTTCAGCCAGATATTCAAGTACGAGTTCGGCGGAAACTGCTTCTCATGCCACAACGTTGACTCCAACGGAGTCTTCGAGGTCCTACCAGACGCAGTGGCCACAAGCAACAATGGTGTCCCACAGACCATGCCAATACCCGGCGCATACGAACCTTAAACACCGTTCCCCAACTTTTGCCTACAATCCAATCTATTTTTTAAGGCGAATCCTCGGAACAATGAAGCGCGTCTCATCCCTATAATCGATATACTCTTGTCCAAACCGCTTCACGAGCTCAGGCTCCTCCTCTCTCCTAATCCAAAAAGAAACCCCAGCGGTATGTGGTTAGCGAATATCCTGTTTAATCGGATCATTTATCCCAGATAACGGACACTCAGTCACAAATGATTCCCATATCAATCACGGCTGAACTAACAGGATACATCTGGTGGGCACCACTGATAACCATCGCGGCAGCAGCCATAGCAGGATACTACGTCATCAATTTAATCCAGAAGAGAAGAAAACAGAAAAAATAGATGAGGAACCTACTCCTCGATACTCATCACGATACCGGCGCCGATGGTTGTACCCATATCACGTAACGCGAACCTACCCAGTTGCGGAAAATCCTTGAATGTCTCCATCGCGGTTGGCATCAACGGCACAAACCGCACAATAGCCGCCTCACCTGTCCTCAGATAAGCCGGGTTCTCCTCCACAACCTGTCCACTACGGGGGTCAAGCTTCGACACAAGCTTATCGAACCGTACAGCAACCTGAGCCGTGTGAATATGCAGCACAGGCGTATACCCCTCACCAACCGCCGTGGGGTGATTGATGATGAATATCCTGCCAGTAAACGCCTTCGCGACCTTACAGGGGAAACGCGGGTGACTCGCCACCTCCCCTCGCCTCAGCTTCTCCTTCAGCACACCCTTCACATTGAACCCGATGTTATCACCGGGACCAGCCACATCGATCTTGGCGTGATGGGTCTCGATGCTGTTCACCTTACCCTTCTCACCGCTTGGCATGAACACGACATCGTCTCCCGGCTTCAACTCACCTGTCTCCACTTTACCCACAGGCGTAGTGCCGACACCCCTTATAGTGTAGACCTCCTGAACAGGAATCCTCAAGGGTTTATCAATGGGCTTGGGGGGCACCTGGAACTCATCAAGCGCCTCCAGCAGCGTAGGCCCCTTATACCAAGGCATATGCTCGCTCTTGTTCACAAGGTTGTCTCCGGTCCAGCCGCTTGTGGGCACGAAGTGAATCTTGGACGGATCATAGCCCACCATCTTCAATAGGCGGCTCATACCATCCTTTACCTCCTCGTACCTCTCCTCCTTCCAGTCAACACTGGGGTCATCCATCTTGTTCACAGCCACCACCATCTGTTCAACCCCAAGGGTCTTTGCAAGGAACGCGTGCTCACGGGTCTGACCGCCGGGGTTAGTCCCGGCCTCATACTCGCCACGCTTGGCGCTAATCATCAAGATAGCCCCATCCGCTTGGCTGGCGCCCGTAACCATGTTCTTAACAAAGTCCCTGTGGCCGGGGCTGTCAATCACCGTGAATACGTTCTTGCGCGTCTCCAGCTCGTAGAAAGCGAGATCAATGGTTAACCCTCTCTCACGCTCCTCTTTGAGCCTGTCAAGCACCCACGCGTATTTGAAGGAGCCTTTCCCAAGAGACTCAGCCTCTGCCTCAAAGTCCTTCAGCTGCTTCTCAGGTATTGCTCCAGCGTCATAGAACAGGTGACCGATGCTAGTGGATTTGCCGTGATCCACGTGTCCGATGATGATCAAGTTAATGTGAGGTTTATCCCTCTTACTCATCACTTTTCATACTCCTTTATCATCTTTTGATAATAAACACTGAAATATTCATTCTTGGGAGCCATTAAAAGCGTTTTGGAGAAAAGATAGTAAAACCTCAGACAGTGGATGAGACCTTCTTGGCTCCTCAAGGCTTAGAGTAAGAGGTAGGAGAATTCAAGGCGATGAGGAGCCATTTATCTAACAGTAAAACCTAAAAATTAGTGTTTTGGTGCACAGATACTAAACATAACCCGGTTACCGCCAGCTGGGGCTAATAAATACAAGTATCGACAACTCAATATTAAGATGGACACCAAAAAGGCGATAGCCTTCCATTCATACAAGGGAGGAACAGGCAAGACCACTTGCGTAGTCAACCTCGCGGCACTGTACGCGAGCATGGGGCTGAAAATATGCCTCATGGACTTTGATATCTATGCGCCAAGCTTCACATCATACTTCGACGTATCGCCAAAGTACTATATTCACGATCTCCTCTCAGGTGAGGCGGGTATCCATGATGTCCTTGTGGATTACACAAAGAAACTGGATGTATCCGGTGAGCTGCATATCGCGTTTTCGAGTCCATCCAAAGAAGACATACACAGCATCGAGATCACATACGACAACAACTTCCAGCTAAAAGCACTCAAACAGTTCCTGTCAGTCAAACGACAGCTGCTCGAAAAAGAAGGATTCGACTATATCCTCATAGATACGAGTCCCGGTATCCGCTATTGGTCCATAAACGCGTTAGCCTCCGCGGATATACTCTTCCTGATGCTGAAAATCAACAACATGGACATCAACGGCACAAAGCAGATGATAAAAGAAATATACGAATCCCTCACCCGGTACGGCCTCAACACGTACCTCATACTCAACAAAGTACCCGGCGCATCACCCATCAACTCATATGATCCCAGCCTCTTCACGGAGGTCCAACACGATATCGAGAACATCCTTGAACTACCTGTCTTCCTCAGCATACCATGCTACTGTGATATACAGTTCAACAGAGATGAGTTTCTCTGGGCGTTAAACAAACCAGACCACCCCTTCTCCAAGAGACTCAGGGAGATACCTTCCCTCTTGAATGAAAAATAGAGAAATCACCGGCCTTTAATGTACACGTATCTGGCTCTGATCCTCAAACTGTTCAGATCCAGCGGCGTCTCGGATATAAACTCCAATCCGCATAGACCATCCACAGTCCAATCATCCTCTGCACTCTTTTTCTCCCAGTGCTTAGGCAATCCAAGGGAAACATTACCTCCACTCAGTTGCACTTCAAGCAGACAGAGGATGAAAAAGAGACAGGGAACCAGTATGAAGATTAGCCCCATTTCTGAACAACCTCCGCGGACGCGAAAACCGAGGCAGGGCCAGCCACCGATAACACCCAGTTCAACCGGAAGCCCCAGAGCCTATCCAGCAGCTCATTACTCACATACACGTTCTCGCCGCTGTGCCGACCCACAGGCTCCTTCCACTCCTCTGGCCATGGATCATTCAGAAAGAAACCCGATGCATTGTAGCCTACCACCACCACGTAGTGCGATGAGCTTGAGTCTACATCAAACCTGATGTTGATGATGGAGTATTGGCCATTATCGACTCCCTTGCGCAGGTATTCTAGGTTGCTGAATGGGCCGCTGTTAAGCACCTGTATGCCCCGTTTCTCGAATGGCTTCATCATGTTGATGTTTCTGGTTCCGGCTCCCTCGATAAACCCCATCTCCTTCTCCAGACTGTACTGGCTCACGGGGATACCTTGTACCGCGTATAGGATCATCTGAACTGAGGCTTGGCCACAGAAGTATGGGTCTCGTTGCCGGAAGTATGGTGCATGGATACTATTCGCTACTACATTTTGATCCATCGGTGGATACACTGAGCCACCTACTGCTCCATACACTATACTGTACGCCAATACCGCTGCCACGAACCCGAGGAATGCCAGCTTTTTCTTTTGATTCATTCTTTCTCGGGTTTCTCAACCCGAAAAAGCGAGTATCAGCGCTCACTGGAACCACTCTGAGAAACTTTTATCAATGCTACAAAGTTATGATCAATCTTAACTAATGGCACCCGAATCAATATGTGACCATGTCTAGTGGAGAAGACATAGATCGATTCTACGATATGCTCTTCGAGATGTCAAACGACATCAGACACAACATATTGTTGCTTCTGCTTCAGAAACCAGAGCGCATGACCCAGATAGCCAAAGTGCTT
>CAYTVK010000164.1:0-5310 GCA_964441725.1 uncultured Candidatus Bathyarchaeia archaeon
CGGGCTCTACTACTTCGTCCGCTCCTGCCCTCCTTGCTCTCAGCGCTAGGTCGCCTGAGGCGAACACGAGTACCTTCCTGCTTCCTACACCGTTTGGTAGCTGGAAGCGGATGTTAACTCTGTTGTCAGGCCTGTTCATGTCGAGCTCCCTGAGATTGATGACAAGGTCAAAGCTCTGCTCGAATTTACGAGCTGGTGATGCCTCTCTTGCCTTTTCGATTGCTTGTATAATTTGTTGTGTCGGGAGTGACATTTCGAGTTCCTCTCTTTCTCACATTGTATCTAATTTAAAGGTTTATTTAGCCAGCCAGCTGAGCATCATACTCACCTGACTTGATTGCTTCCTGAACCTCTTTTGCTGGTCGTCCATCGACGGTCACACCGGCGCTCTGGCATGTACCAAGTACTTCGCGTACAGCTGTCTTCAATGTGGCTGCATAGATTCCTGCTCTCTTCTTCTTGGCTACGCCTATCAGCTGATCGAAGCTGAGGTCTGCCACGAATTTAGAGTTAGGTTCTCCTGATCCCTTGTCCAGGCCTGCGGCTTGGCTGATCAGTGCGAATGTTGTTAGCATGCCTATCTTGATGCTGAACTCCTTGGTGTCTGTGTCGATGATTACGTCTACTGGTACTGGTAGTCCATCGTACTCGGCTGTCTGTGCGTTGATATCGTTGACGATAGCCATGATGTTTACACCCATGGGGCCGAGTGCTGGACCAATTGGTGGGCCACC
This sequence comes from uncultured Candidatus Bathyarchaeia archaeon, assembly GCA_964441725.1. Classification (GTDB taxonomy): domain Archaea; phylum Thermoproteota; class Bathyarchaeia; order TCS64; family TCS64; genus RBG-16-57-9. The sequence continues at coordinate 735 of CAYTVK010000164.1, forward strand.
TGTGGCTTTACCGCCGTTAACGATGAAGTTGAAGGTCTTTTCTACCATTATTCTTCTGCTCCTTTGAGTTCTCGGACATAGTCAGCGTGGACTGTGATAGGCAACGTGAATGCAGCTTCAAGTATCTCGATGGTGACCTCCTCCTTGGCGGCCTCCACTCGCACTACTCTTGCCTGCATCCCCTTGAAGGGCCCTGCGATTACCTCGACAAGAGTTCCTTCATCTAAGCCTTCAACAACCGGCTTGGTTTCTATGTAGTGGTCTACTTCATCCGGACTGATGGTTCCCTGAACTCTTTCTCGTACGTGTCTCATCCCGCGGATGAGTTCATCAACGATGTGGGGAGTCTGGGCTTCAATTATTACATATCCCTTTAACTCAGCTGGAGCTAGGATGGCCTGGATTGGTGAGCCCTCAACCTTGGCTTTGTCGGCCAACATTAAGGCTACTGTTCTCTCCTGACCATTCGTGACTTTTACCGCGTAAAGGGATGTTCGTATGTTTCTTTCGGACAATTAGACCACGCCCGATGCACCATCCATTATTAGGTGCGTAGATATTAAGATTCCTAAAACATTACTTGTGTTTTATCTGGTTAGAGAGAAGAAAGATTAAACATTATAGTGATTGTATTTGCTCGAAGAAGAACATAGGACTGGTGTAAATGGTAACGTCGTTTATTGCGTCACAGCAGTACAACACGAGTGTGCTTTTCATCGAATTTGAGGAGTTGATGTTAGTCGCTGCAGGGTTCTTAGGGCTATTAATGTATTTGTTCTATGTGAGATATCCTTACAACAAAGAGGATTAGAAACAGCGTTTATCCGGATGGCTGTATTACAGCAGCTAGGAGTCTAACCATATATCCTATAATTCCAATGATCCCGACGCCAGCGAAGACTATTTTTATGCTCATCCAGTATGTTTTCCAGTCTGGTCTGGTAAGGGTCTTTAGCAGCCTGTCTGCCGATTGGAAGAACTCGTTCAAGCCCATTGTATTCACCCTATCGAGCCATAAATCCTAGTTAAAGTTTACTAATCTGTGAGGAGCTTCTCGGCGAACCACTGTGGGTTAAATGGTTGAAGATCATCGTATCCTTGCCCAACGCCCACATAGATGACGGGTTTTCCGGTTAGGTAAGCTACGCTGAGGCTGCTTCCTCCTTTTGCGTCAGCGTCAACCTTTGTTAATATGGCTGCGTCGAACCCTATTTGTTTATTGAATGTTAGTGCCTGCTCTGTCGCGTCGTTTCCTATTAGGCTGTCAAGTATCATTATGGTGAGCTTTGGCTGCACTACCCTCTTCACCTTGTGGAGTTCGTCCATTAAGTTTCGGTTGGTCTGCATACGCCCAGCTGTATCAATCAGGACTACGTCGATACCTTGAGCCTTTGCGTGCTCAACTGCGTCATAACCGACTGCAGCTGCATCGGAGCCATACTTGTGCCGAATAACCCGTAAGCCGAGGCGTCTGCCATGTTCTTCAAGTTGTTCAATTGCGCCTGCTCTATAAGTATCTCCAGATGCTAGTACGACGCTGTATCCCTTTTTCTTCAAGAGGTGAGCCACTTTTGCGATTGTAGTAGTCTTTCCAGTGCCGTTGATTCCGACGAACATTATACTAAAGGGTTCACCTTTTCGCTTGGACTCATCAACAAGCTTAAGCAGATCAATCCTATTATCGCCGTTCATAACTGCTTCAATCGACTCCCGCAGAGCCGTCTTCACGACACCGCTCTTGTTCCCAAAACGCGGAGCCTCTGCCCCTACAAGCCGCTCCTTTAATCCGTTGCATATACGTTCAGCTACTTCTACACTAACATCGTTGCCGATTAACTGAAGCTGTAGGTCCCATAAAAGAGGTTCAAGGTCTTTTTCTGAGAAACCAGTGTTACTGATTTTATCGACTATTCCTTTTATGCCGTTTCTCAGCTTTTCAAACATTAGATGGATCCCTGAACCGTGCCCTGAATCTCGGCGGATATTCGTTCCGCCATGTTTTGATGAGCCTCAAGCTGTGCCATAATCTGACCTAGCTGCTGCTCGATAGAACCCTGGGCTTTCTCCATCTCCTCTAATCGTTCATTAACGTCTTTTACTGCGTCGTCGTAAGTCATTTCGAGTGAAACATCTGCGCCAATTCCCACTATTATCTTCTCAAAATCGCCTAAGCTTGCTTTGATGAAGGCTGCGCCTCCCACGGGTACGAGGAGGTTGCTGCCGGGTTTGACGTTTTTAAGGTCTTCAAGCGATTGTTTTGCCAGTCTTAGCTCAGATACTGAGGATAATACGAGTTGATGTCTCTGCTGGAGAGTGTTTACTGTTCCCTCCATCATCCTCATCTCTGTTATGAGTTGTCTGAGCTGGTTTTCTTTCTGCTGAGGACCTTGTGCCATGTTTACTCTTCCTGCTCTTCGGATATACTTTCTATGGTAATCTCGTTGCGCTTTGCTCTGTGGCGACTGCCTAGTTCTGCGTATATTCGTTCTAGTGCGTGCTCTTCTTTGGTAGCAGCTACAACTATGTTGAATGTTAGTGGTTCAAAGAATTTCTTCTTCATTATCTCGCCTTGAACTCTGTATGCTTTTACACTCATAGTCTAAGCCTCCGCGAGTGAAACAGTGACTATTCCATCACTGTCTTTTGTCATTTTGACTCTGATCTTACGTGGCGGGTTTTTTATTCCACGCGCCCATATCGCCTCATTGACACTTGGCTCTATGATTATCTCTGAGGGCTTCATATGCCGCTCTGTGAATTGTCTGAGTACAGACATGGCTTTTTCTGCTCTACGGAATTTCTGGGCTATCCAAGCTCTTCCCAGAGGGACGGTGTAGATTCTTTCTATTTCTGACATCATTATCTCTCCTATGCTCTTAGTTTCCTGTTCCGCCAGTTGCGTCTACTCTTTGGGCTCCACCGGACATCTCCTTCCGTCTTGGCGATAATCCATGCGGGCACTGATTTCTTAGCCTTGCCTGCTTTTGCAAGACGTAGCTTGTAAGCCAAATGTTTGTTCCTTGCCATTTTTCTTATACTCTCCTAATGTTGATTTCCCTCTTGGTCTGCTGTTTCTGTATCTGCTCCAACAACTGCTTAAGAAGGTCATCGGTAATTGGTAAAGACACTCTACCAGACTGAGCCAGCTGGAGAAGCTGTAACTCTATCTGAGCCGCGAAGTCTGGTCGAACCAGCTTCACGTTCTGGAGTCTCTGCCTTGCTTCAGGTGTGAGAATCTTTCGCATAAGAGCCTGCTTCTGGGCTTCTGCATCAGATTGGACTTGAGCTTGCGCTTGTCCTGCTTGCTCCTGCTGCGCCCTTTGAGCTTGAAGCTCCGCTATTCTGCGTTGCCTTATTGCTTCCAGTTCCTCGTCTGAAGACATTTGATTTCACTTAATAGTTTTGAAGTTCTGGACGTTCTCTATCCAAGTCCCGTTTCAACTGGGTTGACATTGCGTCAAGTAGACTCCTGCCTTTCCCAGATACGGCTCTACCCTTTATTCCGTCTTTTTGTGCTAGTCCTGCTTGTTCTAGTTGTTGCAGGATCGTCCTGATGATGTTTCCACCAGCTTTTGCGAAGTGCGCGGGTCTTACTCCTCGCCTCTTTCTTCCGCCATAGTCTTTCCTGAGCCTGCTGACTCCTACTGGTCCATTCATGTAGAGTTTTCTTAGCATGCTGGCGCTTCTAACATACCACCAGTCGGGGCTCTGGGGTACTCGTTCAACGTGGCTCCCAGTCTTAACATAGCCTGCCCATTCAGGTGGCTGTATCTCACGCATGTTCTCTTTCAAGTACTCAGAGAGCCTGTCTATTAGTACGTCTGCTGGTACATCGTATGCGGTTGTCATTTTTCTTCTTCCCAGATGTGTTTGAACCATAACAGGTACTGACATATATACATAGTCCTATCTGATTCAGCAACTCTTAACCACAGGTACAAGATAAAAAAGTTATCTAAAAACAGCCTCTTAACGTTAAAATGACCCAGTTTTTTACTGGTTCGAGAAGAATGAAGTTTGAATAACAATGTAAATTTTATCTGTTTCATATACAATTTTTGTATTAAATCAATAATATTTTCAGTTTCTCTACGAATAGTAAATGGCTATCAACTAGGAGTATATCATTGTAGAACGATTGTTAACGAGATAAGATATTATATTACACTGCATAGGATTGAATGAGGCTTCATCACGAACAGACGTAACGTTGTCATATTCTTAGCGTTAATGGGGATATTTGTAACGTTTACGCAAGCGTATACCATTTCTACGATTGAGGCACCTTACGAGGCAAACAGTCTAAATAGATATGAGGGCCCAGAAGCATTTCTCACAACATATGAGTCAAAACCCCTTGGGAAAAACAAGGTTCTCGGTACTTTGAATGTCAAGAATCAGCTAGGTGTCGTGGTGGATGCCTCTATCACGATAATACCCACTAACAGCTCAGATCTGGCCATCGAGATCGGCGCTGTGACCACCTTTGACTATAAGATAAACGGTGGTACCTGGGGGACTTTATCTTATGATGATCCGGATTACATGATGGCAGAGGTTGACGTCAGCCTGTCGG
>CAYTVK010000165.1:0-5289 GCA_964441725.1 uncultured Candidatus Bathyarchaeia archaeon
CGATGGAAAGCATGGTCTGGTTCATGTTTCTAGGGAGGCGCTTCATGAACTGTACTATGTCTCGATGAATGAAGGAGTTTCTTTGGATGAATATATTACTAGAGCGGCTGCGATTACTGCGATTGATAATTTAGTTTTCTATCCTACTACGTTTGAGGTTGATCTATTGGCTCTTGTACTGATGAGGCAATATGGGATTACTTCTAGTTTTGATGCTTACCATGCTGCTACTGTTTTGAATATGGAGGATGATCATACGATTATCTCAACTGACACTGTCTTTGATAAGGTACCGGGGATTAAAAGAATCGATCCCAACCTTATGCTTTGATGCTTGCCAAGGCGTTTTTTTACCTTATTTTCCCGTTACTGATCCACTTTTTTACACTTATTGAGGTTCGATCTGGGTTGTTCTGGGGTTGGTTTCGTTGAAAGAAGTGTTTTTTGAGGTCTTTGTGTTGACCCCCTTCCCCCCTTGGAGTCATTTGTTGTGCTGGTTTTCAATTTTCTTCTTATGTTTGGTTTTATTAGCTTAATTAGCGCCTATTTTGATTCGTTTTATAGGTACTCTACTATGACTCGGGTGATTGGTATTACTGGTAAGGGTCAATTGACAATACCTAAAGATCTTAGAGACAAGTTTGGTTTTATAGATAAGGCTATTGTGGTTGAGACAGAGGATGGTATATTTTTCAAGCCATTATCGTCATTGGACACAGAGATGTTCTCTTAGAACCCTCCTAAAAGACAAGACTGTAAAAAAACTATTGAAGGACACCAGACTGCATGAGTGTTAGTGTAATTAGGATGCGCCTAGTTTTCTCATTATTATGAGTGCGACTGCTTTGCTGCATTCGATGATTTCGTCGATGGATGCGTTTTCGTCTTGTTTATGTCCTCTGCTGTAGGTTCCGCCTACTCCGAAGTTGATGCATTTCATGCCGCCGTCTACGACTTGGTAGTTCATGTCTGTGCTTGCGAGGGTGCCTGTGAAGGGTAGGTGTTTGCCTGTGGCTTCCTCGATGATGCTCTGGCAGCTCTGGGCGTAGGGGTCGTCTGCTTGTACGACGTAGCCTTCCCTGTAGTTGATTACGTCCAGTGCGTACTGGAGGTCTGGGTCTTTGGCTTTCACCGTGTCCAGTACTTGTTTGAACTCGGTTTGGGTTTGCTGGAAAGTTTCTCCGGGGACCATGCCTCTGAGCACCTCCTCTGTACAGTGGTCGGGTACTGTGGCTCCTTGGACTCCTCCGTGGATGGTGCCTATGTTTAGCATGGCTGTGAGTTCTGTGATGCCTTTTTCCTTGAGGGCGTCGCCTAGGTCGATGCCGGGTACTGGTACGCGTCTTTTGAGGAGGGTGTTTTGCCAGTAGTCTGTGAGGGCTACGTTGAGTTTGCTCATTTTCTCGATGGCGTTTATTCCGAGGATGGGTACTTGTCCGTGGTAGCTGACTCCATGAGTGGTGAGCTGGTATCTTGTCCTGCCCATGGCTGCGAGTCCGATGCCTGATAGTCCTCCGTCGAGTTGGATGCCTACATCAGCCTTGACTATGCCTTCCTTGATGAGATAGCCTAATCCAGCTACTCCCCCTATTTCCTCGTCGCAGTTGCCTGTGATGATGAGGTCTCCGCCTAGCTTGATGTCTAGGCTGCTGAGGGCTTCCGCTGCTAGGGTGAGTGCTGCTAGTTCGCCTTTGTCGTCTGCGACTCCTCTGCCCCAGATGTAGCCTCCGCCCTTGTCGTGGATGCTTTTCTCGTAGAGTGTGGTCTCGGTTACTTCTCCGCCCAGTGGGTCTCGGGTCCAGCCCTCTGTTTGGATGGCTGCGGTGTCTGTGTGGGCGCTGATGTGCATCGTTGGTGCTTTTCCTGTTCCTTTGAGGGTTGCTACCATGTTGGCTCTTGGTCCTTCTAAGCTCATGTGGGTGGCTCCTGATTGTTTGAGGTATTTTTCTGTGGCTGTGTGGAGGCTGGTGGTGTAGCCTAGTGTGTGGTATTTGTCTGCTAGTAGGTTGCAGATTTTATCATAATCATGTCCAGGTGGTGTCTGGGTGTCGATCCTGACAATTTGTTGGAGGAAACTGATCGTGGGGTCTCTATTTTGCTCTATGTAGTTGAAGACCTGTTTCTCAAGACTGCTTAACATAAGATAAAAACAGTACAGGTATTATTAGAAAACTACTAACTGGATATTTTTACTATATTTGGGGTGGGTCGCTTTTTAATTTCAAATTAAGGATCATTTCCAGAAAAAAGAAAAAACGATATTCACGAAGCTATTCTTACAGATCTGCCATTGCTTGGTTTACTCTATCGTTATATGCAAACAAATCGCTCGTTTCATAACTACAATCATAGTAGTAATAATAGCAAAAATAATCCCCGCCTATAGCGAAATTATTTAGTCATGTTATTCATCACGAATATGCTTGTTTGTATGATGCTGAGGATTTTCCCCTTTTATTTATCTTGACTAAAATAGTTCGTTTCTCAACTGTGCATATGCTTTTTTTTAATATACTACACAAGAGTAATTGATTAAGGATTGAAGTTGGTGTCTGGTTTTTTCTGTCTTCCATATCTGGGTTTTTTCTCGTGTTCACCTTTTTCGTTTCTCAGCATCTGTGTTAAGGACTCGGTGAGGTTATCAATCACTGCCATCAAGTCCCAGCCTTCTTGCTTATCGAAGATAGTTTCTCCGCCCATCTTCGTGTATATATGAGCCCTTACCTCATAACGAGTCCTGTTTCCACCAGTCCTCTGTCTCTCAATCTGCACCCTTACCTCTTGAATATCGGGACGCATACTCTGGGCTCTCTTCACCACGCGACGTATCTTATTCTCAGCGACACTAGCATCAAACCAATCCTCATCTGCAGTAAGCCCGACAATATAGATGGGCAGCTCAGCCTCGACTCTGAGATCATAAATAGGCTGTAGGAGCTCTCGGGGTGTAATTATACCCTGTACCCTGTCTTGCTCATCAACTATGATACAAGCACTCTTCCTCATTCGAATCATCTCCTTCACTGCTTCTAGGGCATTAGCTTCAAGCCCCAACTTAAGTGGCTGAGTGTCCATTACTCCACTGACTTGGCCAGAAAACTTGGACAGCATCTGACCACTCAAGTTTCCCGTGGTCATCCGTAAAGCAGGGACTATGAAAGTGCTGACCAGAATCTCCGCTGTCACCATTCCCTTCAGCTTTTCATCTGTGGTGACTGGTATATGGCTGATTTTGTTATCCAGCATCAAGCTGCGGGCACGGTCGTTGCCAGTCTTTGAGTCAATAGTGATTACGGGTGTTCTCATGAGGTCTTTGATGTTTATTTTTTCTAATTCGTTGACTTCTGTTAACTCTCTTAATAGATCCACTTGACTTATGATGCCTGTGATCTCGCCATTTTCTACTAATGGTAGAGCTCTGACGTTGTTATCTACTAGAGCCTCTGTAGCTTCTAATATAGTAGTGTGTACATCTGTGATTCCAATCTGATGCCAGATGCTCTTGATGTTGGTTTTTTCTGGGTGTTCTACACTTAATAGGTCTCGTACGGTAATGAGGCCTGTGTTGGTTTCGTCGCTGGCTACTGCTTCGTAGTGTTCTGTGTCTTTAAAGTAGGCGAGTACTTTGCTGGTTTGGTCGTCAGGGTTGAAGACGTTTCTCTGGGTCTTGGTGAGGTTGGTTATTTCTGTCTCGGCGAGTTCTGTTAGCGTTTTTCTCAACTTATATAAAACCTAGTTGTGTAATGGTAGTGATCCAATAAATAGGTATCAGACATATCCATAACCTTATTTCATTTTAATCGACTTGTTCTACTGCGAAAAATTCAAGATACTTGTTACATGAGGCTGTATCTAATCGATGACTTTATCCTCACTTCACCGGGTCTAATATTACAAATTGCTAAAAAAAACTGTAAGTAGTAGAATCTCACTCCATATTCATTAAAAAACACTCAAGAATCAAATATACGATGTCCAGAACTGAAAAAAGTGATGCCTTAGAATCACTCATCAGTCTGCTTGAAGAGAATGAAAAAAGAGTGGATACTCTAACAAAAAAATTAGAAATTATTGAACAAAAAAACTCTGGAAATTCTAGTGAAATAGTTAATGAAAACAAATCAACGCCAGAGATAACATCAGCAGCTCGAACTATTCTCGTTGTTGATGATGATAAGAAACTGACATCAAGCTTCAAACTTATCCTTGAAAATGCTGGATATATTGTAGAGGTCGCAAACACAGGCTTTAACGCTCACATTTTTGTTACAAAGAATTTTTATGATCTTGTTATACTCGACTGGCATCTACAGGATGTCTTTGGGTTTCAAATAGCGGAGACAATCGAAAAAAGACATAATGAAACGAAAATTATCTTCATTACAGGATATTCCTACATACTAGAGGATTATGAGCGTGAGAACGAGATTTTACTGAAGCCTATTGATCCAGAGTATCTCCTTGAGACAATAGCAAAATTATTTACTAATGAGCAAAATCTTCGCGCGTGTGCGCAACTCAAAGAAACATAAAAAAACAGGGAATAGAACAGGGTCCCGCAGCTACACTCGGACAACACATCTCAGACAACTAAATCAATAATTTTATCCTCACATCTCCATGAGTTTATGAAAATTCTTATTCTTTGAAGTCTTTTGTTATACTGCGGGAAATTCAAAATACTTGTTACATGAAACGATATTATTTTAAAAACTTATTATTCTCTCTGATCACTTATACTACAAACATAGGCCATTATGGATATTGAAGTAACTAGTCTAGTTTTCCATAAGCCCAGAATATAATATTGTCAGAACATCCGTTTTAAGGAAAAAACTGATTTTACTTTTCTATAAACGAAATGTAAGTTGAATTCCCCTTAGAGTTTAGTATCGATTTATAAAAAAAAGAGACTCTTACCGAGTTTTTGTTAGCTTTTTCAAGTGTATAGTTCTATGTGCTACCATATCTTCCACCTTGGGGAAGATCTGACCGCAGATATTACACAATATTTTTTTTGTTTTTACCATATCCTATATCAATCCATCAGAATAATCCACTTTCTAGGTGCATTCCATTTAGGAACCAGATTGAGATTTCAATCATACCCATAAATGTTCACACGTATCGGTGGCTTAGTGCAATAAGAGATCACTTAGGATAACCTATAAACATATCTTAAGATTTAAAAAATTGCTTAAAATCAACTCAATGTATTAGAAACTTTATACTTGCATCGAATGGATGCATTAAATATGTGTCGCTCCCCAAAACGCTTAATAGCACAGA
>CAYTVK010000166.1:0-2147 GCA_964441725.1 uncultured Candidatus Bathyarchaeia archaeon
CTTCGGAGTATGGCAGGTAGCCTTGGGTCTCTACTTGTATGGGCTTGAAGAGCCCGAGGAATTCGACTGAAATTAGGGGTATACCCTGCGCATATCCCTTGGGAATGGCACAGTGTCCCTGATGTGGTCAAGCTTGAGCATCCACATCAATACACGTTCGACTCCGAGACCGAAGCCGCTGTGAGGCACTGTACCCCACTTACGCAGATCCATATACCACTCATAGTTAGCTGGGTCAAGTCCATCATCAATGGTCCGCTGATATAACTGTTCATAGTTATGAACACGCTGACCGCCGCCAATGATCTCACCGTAGCCCTCAGGTGCTAGGAGGTCGCTGCTTAGGGTAACCTCTGGACGTTTTGGGTCCGGCATATGGTAGAAGGGCTTGATGCCGCTTGGGAAACCGACGACCCAGAATGGTGTCTCGAATTCCTCTGTTAGTGGTCCTTCCTGTTGCCACCCGAAGTCGTCTCCCCAGTACATATCTACTCCTTTGGATTGCACTATCTCAACGGCTTCATCATAGCTGATCTTTGGGAATGGCGCCTTCAGTGAAGCGAGATACTCTGGGTCTCTTCCAGTTTTCTTCACCTTCTCTTGCATCTCAGAAGCAAGGGTATTAGCGATGTGACTTACTAGCCTATCACCTGAGTCTTGAATGTCGCTTAACTTGCTCCAAGGCTCCTCAAGCTCCATGTGGAGGAACTCTGATAAATGTCTCCTAGTCCTTGACGGCTCTGCTCTGAAGCTTGGCGCTATATTGTAGATCTTGCCTAGACTGCTGATTAATGCCTCTGCGTAAAGCTGCCAGCTCTGACTAAGATATACGCCTTCTCTCTCAAAGTAATCAACGCTGAATAGAGTAGAGCCTCCCTCAACAGAGGCAGTCATAAACATAGGGGTCTGGATCTCAGTGTAGTCATTATCTTTGAACCAGTCACGTGCTGCCTGCAAGAACTTTGCCCGTATATGGAATATGTTCTGAAGCCTAGGCTCCCTGATGTACAGGTGTCTTTTATCCATGAGGAACTCGATACCCTGTTCCTTCTTCACAATAGGGTAATCAGGCATCGCCTCATAGACCGTCCCAATACCAGAAACCCTCAACTCCCAGCCATCTGGAGCACGTTCATCCTTCCGGACATTTCCTTTAAGCTCTATAGTAGTCTCTATGGGGTATTTCTCAACCTTGCTGAAGGTCTCCTCATCTATGCTGCGTTTATTGAGAGTGCACTGGATTACTCCTGATCCATCTCTGATCTCTAGGAACTGAATGCCTCCGCTGCTCCTGCTGTTGTATATCCAGCCACGGATCTTGACCTCTGTTCCGTCCTCATATTTGCCATCCAAAATATCGGCTGCATTAACGAATCCAGTCATTTTGTTCAACCAATGGTAGATACATGAATTAAAGACGTTTTTCCCCAACACAACCTAAATTGAAAAAAAGTGACAATCTCAGAAAATGAATATATGGAAAAAAGTCTTATCGCTGAGAGATTGGCTTTGATTCATGGAAAACCCAACACTTGTTACGGAACGCCTCATGCTGAGACCAATGAATGAAGCCGATATAGACTTCGTCTACGAGTTATTCAGACGAAGCGAGACAAACAAGTACAGCTGGTACCCGGACCTCAAAAACAGAAAAGAGGCAGAGGAGATGTACGAGAACTTTATGAAATCTGGCTCCGAGTACCATTTCAGGCTGATGATTGAGCTTAAAGAGAATGACAAGCCTATTGGGACCATTGGGTTTTACAACTATGTTAATTTTCACATGAGGGCTGATCTGGGATATGATCCCCTCAAAGAGTACTGGGGAAACGGGTATATGACCGAAGCCGTGAAGGCGTTGATCGATTATGGTTTCGAGAGGCTTGGTCTCATCAGAATAGAGGCGACTGTAGACCCAGAGAACAAGGCATCCATCAGAGTACTTGAAAGAACAGGGTTCCAGCTAGAAGGTACCATGAGGAAAAGATACCTCTACAAGGATAGATTCCATGATGAGCTAATCTACGGGATATTGAAAGAAAAGGAATAAGACTACCAGCCTATGGCGCAGCCATCAGCCCTTGGGTCTGAGCCGGCTGTCAATACTCCTGTGGTTGGGTTTCTATGGATTATCTGCCCTCGACCAA
>CAYTVK010000166.1:2157-5236 GCA_964441725.1 uncultured Candidatus Bathyarchaeia archaeon
CAACCTCGTGACCCATACCCGTAAGTTCGCTCATCACCTTGACGCTGATCTCGTCCTCGATGTACACCTTTCCACTGCTCTGTCCATCTAGTATGCAGAATCGCCCAGCATCCAATGCTTCCTGTGGATTCATTCCATAATCAACCATATTCACAACCACCTGTGTGTGCCCCTGAGGCTGCATGAATCCACCCATTACCCCAAATGGTGCGTATAGTTCTCCATCCTGCATGAGCATACCGGGTATGATTGTGTGGTATGGTCGCTTGTTGGGCTCAAGCTTATTGGGATGATCTGGGTCTAAGCTGAAGCTGAAGCCCCTGTTCTGAAGTGTAAAACCGCATCCTTTCGGTATGATGCCTGTGCCGAAGCCTGCATAGTTACTTATGATGAAGCTGCAGGCGTTCCCCATACCATCGACAACGCAGAAGTAAACTGTGTCAGAGCCAGCAACAGGAGCGCCTTTCTTTACATCAATTGTTGCCTTGTCTGGATTTATCAAGGCTCTTCGCTTGGCAGCGTATTGTTTACTGATAAGTTCCTCAACTGGTACATGCGTGACTTCCGGGTCGGCTACATACCAGCGGGTGTCAGCGAAGGCTATCCGCATGGCTTCAATCAGTGTATGCAGGTGTCTTGTTGAGTTATGTGGTACATCGCTGAAGTCGAACTCCTCGAGAATATTCAACGCGATTAGTGCAGTAATACCTTGCCCGTTTGGTGGAATCTCGTAGACATCAAGCCCCTTATAATTTGTAGTGATGGGCTCAGGGAAAGTAGTGTAATGATTCTTGAGGTCATCCAGGGACATAACGCCCCCCATAGGTTCAAGCACATTGACAATCTCCTCAGCTATTCTTCCTTCATAGAAACCAGCCTTACCATGCTCAACAACCTCCCTAAAGGTCTTAGCGAGATTCACATTCTTCATAATCTCACCAGCCGCGGGAGCATGCCCGTCTATTAGCATCTCCATGTAGTGTGGTCCATTCTTGAGTTTTGGTATGCCACTGTTCCAGGCATGTGCAGTTATGGGGCTAACAGGAAAACCTTCCTCACCAAGTCTGATTGCTGGCGCAAGTACATCAGTTAACTGCATTGTGCCGAACTGTTCAATGGTGTCAACCCACCCAGCTGCTGCTCCAGGAACAGTAACAGTATGAGGACTCGAAGGTGGAAGCTGCCCTGTTATGCCGTGTTCAGCGAGATACTCCAAGTTGAGGGCTGCTGGAGCCCTTCCGCTCGCGTTTAGCCCCCTAACTCTTCTTGATTTCGCGTCGAAAAAAAGGCAAAAAGCGTCTCCTCCGATGCCTGTGCTGCATGGCTCCGTCATGTTAAGGGAGGATGCAACCGCCACTGCTGCATCAGCTGCGTTTCCGCCTTGTTTCAGTATCTCGATCCCAGCCATCGATGCCAGTGGCTGGCTGCTGGCCACCATTCCATGTGTGCCGTAGACTGGGCTTCGGCGTGAGTTAAACTTCATATCATGTGAACCAGACTGGGGAGACATAAGACTAACGATGCTGGGGCAATGTTGTGAACTGAACTATTGAAAAAAGGGTAACTTAGCCCATTGGAGAAAAGCGGGTCTTCTCTAATTCATTCTACCTATTTCGAGTATAGTACTCATTCTAGGCATTGTGTGTATGGAGCGTTACTCCACTTCATTTATATATACTGTAAACTAACATCAATATGTCCAGAGTTCACAGAGCGTGAGAGAATGAGTGAAAAGATGGATCTCAGAATAAGGCTTCTGGAGCGACTTAAGCTTCAGCTAAGCGGCTACGTATACGTAGGAGACAGATTCAAGGAAGGTTGGAAAGAACCCATACCCCATTATGCATTCAAATGTCCCAAGCATGGAGTGATTGTTGATTACCCACATGGATACAATCAGCGCTTAGAGTGCCCTATGTGCAGGGAAGAGGAGAAGGCTGCGTTAAAGCAGACAACATAATCTGAGCATCCTCTTTTTTTAGAAGATTGATTGGCGCCCTGGAGAAGACTCGAACTTCTGACCATCTGCTTAACAGGCAGGTGCTCTACCTACTGAGCTACCAAGGCATGTTTTGAGAATATGTTATGAAATCATATAAAAACATTACCTTTTCATGGCAACATTGATGATTTAAAATTACTGAATTAATAAAAATATTACAAAAACACTGTTTTCAGTACCATCTATACATGGAGAGGAAACCGGGAAAACCTGCTTCCCAGACAGAGAAAGAAAAACTCTAGTTTTTCTTCAACGCCTCCAAAACTAACTCTCTAACAGTATTAGCCGACGCCCGCGCACGAACACGACGCAACACTTGACCGATAAGATACTCAGCAGCCTTGAACCGACCAGCCCTGTAATCGTCGACTGTCTTCGGGTTCTCACCGACTATATCCATTACTACTGCCATCAATTCATCGCGTGGAAGCAACGCGAGGTTCTTCTCATCAACAATCTCACGCGGAGACTTGCCTGTTTTAACGTAGTCCTTGATGAGCTCCTTGGCAAGACGATCACTGATAACTCCCTCATCCATGAGTACAAGTAGCTCTGTGAAGGTCTCCGGCTTTACCTTGCTATCCTCGATGTTCAAGCCATCATAGTTGAGACTTTTCATCAGATAGGTGACAAGCCAGTTGGCAACCTTTCTGGGGTCCGGGTATATCCCGCAGCATTCCTCGTAGAAGTCGCTCATGTGAAGACCAGTGTTGACGATGATGTCAGACTGAAATCTACTAATTCCATATTGATCAACAAGCCGCTGGATACGCTGATCCGGCAACTCGGGCATCGCATTTTTAAGACGCTCAACCCAGTCCGTGCTTATTCTGATCTTTGTGAGATCCGGTTCAGCGATGTAACCATAATCCTCTTCCTGTTCCTTCAAGCGGAGAGTGCTTGTGACCCCAGTCTCGGCGTCAAAGTGGCGAGTCTCCCTGACTACAGCTAAGCCCATGTTTTTAGCGCTGTTCTGCCGTACCACCTCATAGTTGAGGGCCTTCTCCACGTTCCTGAACCCTCTGATGTTCTTAATCTCGACGCGGTTACCGCCCTCAACACTCACGTTAGCGTCAA